>JAQVTJ010000008.1 GCA_028700095.1 Methanobacterium sp.
AATAATCCTGAAACACCAGAAAGACCATTTGTTGAAATAAAAACACGTAAAGCAATGGAAAATGAGCAAATCGAAATAGAAATGGCAGAAGGAGCACTTGTTAGTCCTGAAAATGTACCTGAAGCTGCTGCCAATAGATTAGGTTTTAGATGTGTTAAATGTGGAGGATATAACAATGCCTATCAAAGTATATGTCCAAAATGTGGTGCGGATAAATATTCTCATATAAATGCCCAAAGAAAACATTTAGGTGATCTTTTAGGTATGTTTGAAATGAATGAAGGCTCTGTGAACATACCACAAGAAAGAGTTACAACAACCAGATTAAAAAATGGTAGAGAAGAAGTTGTTATCTATGAACGTGTAGATGGTGAAAACATAAAAATACTTGACCAACACGCCCTTGAAAAGAGACGAGAACTAGTAGAAGAAAAACCTAAAAATGTAATTGTACCATTAAATAGAAAAGTATTCATACAAGCCACAGGTGCAAGTGAAACAGAATTATTAGGAGATGTTCGCCATGATCCATATGGAGGACATCCTGAACTTGGAACACAACCATATGAACGTGTAGTTCCTGGAGCAATACACGAAGCTAATGAAGGTGTTCTTTTTATAGATGAAATAGTTCATATAGCTCCTTTACAACGTTATATACTTAGTGCCATGCAGGACAAAGTATTTCCAATAGTTGGAAGAAACCCACAAAGTGCTGGAAGCTCTGTGAAAGTTGATAATGTACCATGTGACTTTATCTTTATAGCAGCATGTAACATAAGAGATGTTCAATATATCCTACCACCATTACGTTCAAGAATCCAAGGAGAGGGCTATGAAATTCTCATGCGCACCACAATGCCAGACACTGAAGAAAATCAGTCAAAAATCGCCCAATTTGTTGCTCAGGAAATAAAAATAGATGGTAAAATTCCCCACGCAACTAAAAATGCTATTAAACTATTAATCGAAGAAGCAAGAAGAAGAGCTTATGCAATAGATGATAAAAAAAATTCATTAACACTAAGATTAAGAGATTTAGGTGGAGTTGTGCGTATGGCCGGAGATATGGCAATAATGGAAAGCAGTGACTTAATAGAAGAAAAACATATGTTATTTGCCATAGAAAACGCAACTTCAATTGAAGATCAAATAATTAAACGATACAAATCATATGAAAATGCGATAAATAAGGATCTATCAAGTTCTCAACATATGGGTAAAGGAAAAATTAATAATCCCAATGAAAATGTAGACAGAAGCTATATGTAAAAATAATATTAATTAAAAAAAAATATTAAAACCAAAAAAATCAGAGATAAGTCCAATAATAACAAAAAAAAATAAGTGAAAAATAAATAAATTTAATTAAAAAAAAAACTACAATGACTCCTTATTCAAATAAACACTGGAAAAATCTTGAAGGAAATTCAGCAAATTTGCAAAGAACAGCTCCTGATAAAACTGAATATATTCTTAGAGAGAATATATTAGACACTTATGACTTTCCTGAGTTAATAGAAGATTATTTAATTGAATTAGAAATAAGAAATTATTCAAAGAACACCATCAAAACATATAGATCAATAATTAATAACCTTCACAAATTTTTACAAAAACAAGAAGATCTTCACAATGAAAGACTTGTTTTAAGGACATTTAAAAGATATATACGCCACTTAAAACGGGAAAAAAATGTTTCACAAAACTATATATATCTTGTAACAGTAGTTGCAAAAAAATTCTTTGAATTTTGTGATATTGAAGCCTTAAAAGAGGTTCAAACACCTAAAAGAACAAAATCACTCCCAAAATCTCTAAATGAAAATGATGTAATCAGCCTTATTAATGCTATGGATAAAAAAGATGGTCACAAAGCCACATCCCAACATTCAAAATTCCTAAAACTTAGAAACAAAGTTATACTAGCTTTATTATATTCTTCAGGTTTAAGAGTATCAGAATTAGTTGAACTCCATATTGACAGTGTTGATTTAAGAGACAGAACCTTAAGAATCCGAGGAAAAGGTGAAAAAGATCGGATTGTACTTTTTGATGAAGAAACTAAGGAATTACTTGAAAGCTATATTTTAAAAAGAGGAGATCATAGTGATTATCTTTTTTTAAACAGAAAAGGAAATCATCTAACCCCAAGATATATTCAAATGATGATTAAAAACTATGCTAAAGCTGCAGGTATCAAAAAGAGAGTTACACCCCATATATTAAGACATTCATTTGCAACACATCTATTAAAAAATGGTGTTGATATACGAGCCATACAACAACTACTAGGTCATGCTAATTTAAGCACTACACAAATATATACAAGTGTAGATATGCATACACTTAAAAATGTTTATGACCGTGCAAAAAACTAGTTATAATTTTATTTTTTTAATCAACATTTTTTTTATAAACATATAGTTAAAATTAAATTATTTTTAGCTAAAAAAAAAGAATTTTTATATTTTATATAAAAATAGTTAAAACAACCATACTTTGCATGTGACATATACCTCAAATAATACATAATATTATATTTTATGTAATTTATTTTTTTTTAATTTATTCCAAATACTAATAATATAGAAAATTGGATTAAAAATAATATAATAATATTTTTATTAAAATGAAAAAAAAATCAATTAAAATTAACCTCTTAAATAAATTAATATTATTTATCCAAAAAAAAAGTATTTATAATATTTGAACATACTAATTAAAAGGAACTTATATAGTTCATTTCTAGGGATATGGGAAAATTAATTACCATCCAAAATATATTTTAACCATTTTTTAGTAATTAGTTATAATAATTTTTTTACATTAAATTTTTAGACAAAAAAATTTAACATTAATCAAATGTTTGGAGGAAATTTAATGGAGATAACAATAAATAATTATTTTGAAAAGAGAAATACACTTTTCAAATTGCGTTTTGAAACATCAAATATTAATAAATTAGCCATGACATTTTTAATGGCTTGTATCACCGGGCTTATGGCACAAATAGTTATACCATTACCATGGACTCCTGTACCTATAACTGCCCAAACCTTTGCTGTTTTAACTGCAGGAATACTTCTTGGAAGATACTGGGGAGGATTAAGTATGGTGCTCTATTTATTAATAGGAATTGCTGGTGTACCATGGTTTACAGGGATGACTGGAGGTATTACAGCTGTTACAGGAGCTACAGGCGGATTTTTAATAGGATTTATAATAACTGCTTTATTCATGGGATATACTGGTAATTATAATAATACCAAAAGTTTCAAATCAATATTAGGTTTATTATTAGTTTCAAACTTTGCATTTATTTATATACCTGGATTAATTGGATTAGGTGTTTGGTTATATATTGTAAATGGTACAATACCTGATATTGGAACATTACTTATAATGGGTTTATTACCATTCATAGCTGGTGATCTAATTAAAATAAGCGGAGCAGCTATACTTGCAAAGGCTGTAAATCCCTGAAAAATAATCTTTTATATAAGAAGGATATGTTGATGAAAGTGAATAGAGAATATTCTGATCCTATAAAGATCAGAGCACATCATATTCTATGTATACAAGGATTTCAAGGTTATGGTTATAGTAAAGACTTTGAAACACATATGCAAAGAATTATTATTTTTTTAGACACACACCCCACAACTAAAATCCAAATTATTACAAAAACAGATGAAATATGTTCTTATTGTCCTTATAATTATAAAAATTCATGTAATATGGATAAATATTCCCCTATTATAATGGAAAAATTGGATAAGTTAATTATTAAAAAATTTTTATTAAAAGAAAATGAGATATATCCAATAGAAGATATTCTAAAATTGGTTAATGATAATATTAATCATAACACCCTAATTGAAATATGTGGCAATTGTAGTTGGAATAATAAATGTCTGTTTTTTAAAAATAAAATATAAAAAAAAACCAATAAAATTATTGGTAAATATAATTTTAATATCTCAAAATCTTTTTATTGGTTATATATCCATTTATATAACTTCTTTTTGATCATTTTTACGATATTTTTTTAATATAAAGTAAAGTGCAACTCCAACTAAAACCCATATCATAAATGTACCTACTACATATAAATTCAATTGTAATATTAGAAGTATACTTATAATAATTAGTAATACTGGTAATACTGGTACAAAAGGACATTTAAATGGTCTTTCTAATTGTGGTTCTTGTTTTCTTAGAAGTATAACAGTGGCTGCTATTACAATGAAAGATATGAGCATTACTAAATTCACAATTTCAAATATATTAGATAATGAGAAAAATCCTGCAAAAAATGTTGCAATTATCCCAATAAATAATGTACTGAAAACTGGAACTTTACTTTTACTACTTACATTTGAAAATATTTTAGGTAACAAACCATCTCTGCTTATTGCAAATAAGGTTCTACTGTTAGTATATAAGTTTACCAATGTAACGGATGTTAAACCTGCAATTGCCCCAATAGACAGTATTGTAAAAGCCCATTTAGCCCCAACATATTGTAATGCAAATCCTATTGGTGAAGCAGTGTTTAATAAGTTAAATGGAACCATTCCCATCATAACTACCGCAACTAAAATATAAAGAAGAGCACATATACCAAGAGATCCTATTATTCCAATAGGTAAACTTCTCCCAGGATCTTTTGTTTCTTCAGCTGCCTGTGCAACAGTATCAAAACCATTATAGGCAAAGAAAACCAATGCAACACCTAAAGCAATTCCACTTAAACCAAATGGTGCGAAAGGAATATAATTTAAAGGATTAATAAATGTCATTCCAACTAATATAAAGAAAATTACAGCTCCAACTTTTATAAATACCATTAATGCATTAACTTGACAAGATCCTGTCATTCCTCTAAGAAGAATTAATGTAAGAAACAAAACAACCATTACCGCAGGTAAATTTATTAATCCTCCATTAAAACCTGGAGGCCCCATTAATGCTGCAGGTAAACATATTCCAAGTGAAGAAATAAAACCAACCACATATGATGACCATCCTATTGCAACAACAGCTGCAATTATCAAATATTGTGCCATCATTATCCAACCCATTAACCAAGCCCATATTTCACCCATAGTCATATAAGCATAAGTATAAAGACTTCCTGCTATAGGGATGGATGCAGATACCTCAGCATAACATAAAGCAGCCAATACACATATTATAGCTGCAATTGCAAATGATATAATTAAAGCAGGACCAGTATTTACAGATGCAACACCTGCAATAACAAATATACCCGCACCTATAATAGCACCAATTCCTAACAATATCAATCCAATAGGACCTAAAGTCCTATTTAAACTTTCACATGTCCTATTTTCTGCCAATGCATTTTCCAGGCATTTTTTATTAAAAATATCTTCCATCATTAGAACACCCCATTAATAATTTTTAACTAAAAAATATTATTCTCTAATTTAATTTTATAATTTATTATATAAATATTTACTTCAATATATATTTCTTCACTATTAAAACTTTAAAATAGTTAATACTTCGTTATAGAATAGTTTAACGAATAAAAAAAAATAAAAATCTTGATTATTTAAAAAGAGGATAAAAGATAATGTATAAAAAATTTTAGTTTAAAAAAAAATATCAATTCATAACTCTAATTAAAAGAATATATTTCAACAAATTGGTTAAATAAAAAATAAGGTAAATTAAAAAAAATAGATAAAAAAAAACGTAGGGAATATTTTATTGAAAAAATGGGAAATATATCCCATTTGGGATATATTCCTTTTTTTTTATCCCTGCTCCTCCAGGTAAATGGTTTGATCTTATTTCAAGCATCATGGGCTTTGGAAGTTCAATACCAATTGTTTCTTTAATAACATCTTCCACTGTGTCCACAGGTATGAATTTTATTTCATCCTTAACATCCTTTGGAACATCATCTAAATCTTTTAAATTTTCCTTTGGCAAAATAATCCTTTTAATACCTGCTCTATGAGCTGCAATAACCTTTTCTTTAATACCTCCAACAGGTAATACTGCACCTCTAAGTGAAATTTCACCTGTCATTGCAAGTTTCGGATCAACTTCCTGACCTGTTACAAGTGAAGCAATAGTACTTAATAATGCCACGCCAGCTGATGGTCCATCTTTAGGAATTGCACCTGAAGGCACATGTATATGTAAATCTTTTTTCTCAAATTCCGCTTTCTTAAGGTTAAATGCAAGTCTTGAACGAATCAATGTCTGGGATATTTTAGCTGATTCTTTCATTACATCACCTAACTGTCCTGTGAGTGTTAATTTACCATTACCAGGCATGAAAGCACCTTCAATAAATAATATATCCCCACCTACAGGAGTCCATGCTAAACCTGTTACAACTCCTGGAGGATTGTTTTTACCTACTCTATGGTATTGTGTAAGTTCATGGCCAAGTATTTCATATAACATATCCTCTTTTACAATATAAGGAAGTTCAACTTTTCCAACAACAATTTTTTCAGATACAACCCTTGCAACTGCAGATAATTGACGTTTAACACCCCTTACGCCCGCTTCTCTTGTATATTTTTCAATTATGGTTTTTAAAGCATCATCATCAATTTGTAGTTGGGTTTCATCTAAACCATGTTCTTCAAGTACAATTGAAACTAGATGATCCTTTGCAATTCTAAATTTTTCATGACTTGTATAACTTCCAATCTCTATAATTTCCATACGATCCCTTAAAGGTCCTGGAATATCTTTAAGTGAATTTGCTGTTGCAATGAAAAACACATCTGACAAGTCATATGGTAGGTCAAGATAATGGTCTGAAAAGCTATTATTTTGTTCAGGATCAAGAACTTCTAGAAGTGCACTTGCAGGATCACCATTATAAGCTGCCATTAACTTATCTACTTCATCTAAGATAAATACTGGATTTGTTTCTCCTGCACGTTTCATTCCTTGTATTATTCTGCCAGGTAATGCTCCAAGATATGTTCTTCTATGTCCTCTGATTTCAGCTTCATCTTTAACACCACCAAGACTGATTCGAACATATTCTCTTTCTAAAACTTCTGCTATACTTCTACCTAAACTGGTTTTACCAGTTCCAGGCGGTCCTACCAATAGAAGTATTGAACCTTGTTTGTTTTGTTTTAGTTTCATCACTGTAAGATGTTGTATTATACGATCTTTAACTTTTTCAAGTCCATAATGTTCTTTATCCAATAATTTTCTTGCAGCCCCAATATCAATATCTTTAATTATGCTTTTACCCCAAGGTAATGTTGTTAAGAGATCAAGATAATTTCTAATTACACTGTCCTCAGAACTATGCGGACCTAATCTTTCAAGTTTAAGAACTTCATCAAATGCTGCTTCTTTCACTTGTTCTGGCATAGATGATTCATTAATAAGTTCCCTGTAATCTTTCTTCCCACCCAGACCTTTAGTATCATTTAATTCTTCTTGTATTGCTTTAAGCTGTTCTTTAAGCATATTTGCTCTGTGGTTTTTGTTCATTTCTTCATTGAACTTAGCAGCCATTTCCATCTGGAATTTAATTGATTCCTTTTGATCAATTAAAATATCTAGGAATTTTAAACTTTTCTCTTTCAAAGAACGTGTTTCTAATAATTCCTGTTCTTCTGTGATTGGTAAGCGCATATATGGATATACATATCCAATTACCTTTGTTATGTTATAAAATTTATTTACTTTTTCAACATATGCTTTGGAACCTTTAAAGTTTTGACTTATTTCAGATACAAGATATTTTATATGGTCAAGAATTTCTTTTTGATTTTCTGTATCTAAATCTATAATATCTGGAATTAATCTATAGGATGCTCTGTAATCTGCTCCTTCAGTTATAAATTCTTCTATTTCAATTCTTTCTTTAATTTCTACTATTATCTGATAGAAATCGCGCATTGATTTAATTTTAGTTATTTTGATTAATGTTCCTATATTGTATAAATCAGATTCACAATATAATCCTTCTACATTATCTTCTTTTACAGCCACTGCAAGTGCATGATAATCATCATTTGCAACTCTTTTGTAAATATTACTTCCAACTTCTTTACCAATTTTTAAGGTCATTTTAGTTTCATGTATTAATACCTTGTCTGGTATAATTATTACTGCTAATTCTTTATTAATATTTATATTGTTCATGGTATCCCTCACGGATAGATAATTAGATAAAATAGGGGCTCAATAGCCTTTTAAAATATTATTATTTTTTAGATTTATTGCACTTGGAAAAAACACAGCCAAATAAAAAATCAATCTTGTCTTTATGTTTTAACAGGGCATTTTGGTTGAATGTATAGTAAATATAATTTCCTTGTTTCTTTGCATGTAGGATCTTTACTGTTTTAAGTATTTTAAGATGTTGAGAAGCTGCTGGTTGTGTTAAACCCATCATCTTTGCCATTTCATTAACACTGAATTTCTCCTTCTCACCTGATGCAAGGTTATAGATTAATATCAATCTGTTCATATTGCCAAGAGCTTTAAATAACTCTTCCAATTCTTCAGAAAGATCTTCCTCCCCATATTCAGAATTTATACCCAACATCATGTTACATAACTATATACTTATATACTTATATATTTTTCTATTTTTTTAATATAAGAAACAATTAATAAATTCGGCCAACATATTAATACCATAACATATATTTTAAAATCCATAAAAAAAACCCAAATTTAAGGGATAAAAATGAAACAAAATACAATAATTTATGCAAATAAATTAATGGAACAATTTGCAAAAAACACAGGACTTGAACCTCAAAAAACAAATCCCAAACGATACCTATGGACAGATGCATTTGCTGTTTGTAACTACCTAACACTATACAATAATACTAATAACAATAATTACCTAACCCATGCACTGAAACTTATAAACCAAGTACATCATACACTTGGAAAACAACGAAATAACAAAAATAAGTGGATAAGTGGATTAGACCAAGAAACAGGAGAAAAACATCCTACCAAAGGCGGACTTCGAATAGGTAAAGAAATAGATGAACGCAAACACAATGAAACCATCCACCCCCAGCAAGAATGGGATAGAGATGGCCAATACTATCATTACCTTACCAAATGAATGCATGCTTTAAACAACACAACCACAGTAACAGGTGATATAAAATATGTTAAATGGGCATTAGAACTAGCACAAACAATTCATCCTAGTTTTATATATCAACCTAACAATAATACCCAGAAAAAAATGTACTGGAAAATGAGTATTAACCTTAAACATCCTCTAATTTTATCAATGGGACAACATGATCCATTAGATGGTTTTATAAAATATAATGAAATAAAAAATGGGATGAAAAAATTTGAAAACAAAAAATCCCAAAAAAAATATTTAGAAAACGAATTTCATGAAATAACAGAAATATGTAAAAATATAAACCTAACAACAGATGATCCACTTGGAATAGGTGGTTTATTATTTGATGCAATTAGAATAACCCAATTAATAACTAACAATATATTAAAAAATACTCAACTCTTAGAATTAGTTTTAGACTCCTCAATACTAAGCTTAAAATATTATACAAAAAATAATCCACTGGAATATCCTAAACAATACCGTCTAGCATTCAGAGAATTAGGACTTGTAATTGGTTTAAAAGGTTTAAAGATAATGATAGATTTAATAAATAAAAATCCCAATTTATCCCAAATAAATTCCCTTAACAAACGCATCAATATATTAGAAGAATATTTAAGATTAGGAAATAATATAGAAAATTTTTGGATAAATAAAGAAAACAGAAACACCAAGATATGGATAGAACACAGAGATATTAATATGGTAATGCTTGCAACAGCCCTAGAACCCCACAGATTTCTAAGGATATAAAATATAAAATTATATTTCTTTAAATGGATTTTATAAATCTTAAAATCATTCTATTAGGTTTTAAGGCCTTTTTAAAAGGTTGTTTATTGGCTAAATGTTAGCATTTCGGATCTTCCTTTTTATTTGGAACAAAGGCCATATATTATCAAACTTTAAAGTTTGAAGCATTTTAAAATTGTATTTTTAGAATGGAAGTACTATTTAAACGTGAAACATATAAAACAAGAGCTATATGTTCTTAATGTTTTGATGAAAATCTCACATCCTAAAATAAATATTTTACTAAATACAAACTAGTTATAATTAGTTATAGACTGAAATATTTGGTTAAAAAAAACCAATCTATATTTTCTTCTTTAATTTATTATCAATACAAATTATTTCAATATAATATATATTTTAATACTATTTTTTGTTAAAAATATTATTTAAATTAACTTTAAAGATTTTCAAGACATTCATCTTTAAGTATTCTTGCATCTTCATTAGATGGATTTAAAACCAATGTTTTCTCAAAACATTCAATAGCTTTATTATACTGGTTTAACTCTAATAATGCAACTCCTTTATTACATATAAATGTATCATTTCTATTTTCTAAATTTAATGCTTCATCATAACAATTTAATGCTTCTTCAAATCTTCCAAGTTCCATTAAAGCATTACCTTTACGATTCCACATACCCGCATTTGGAGGTTCTTCAAGACAAAGTTCTAAAGCTTTCTCATAACAAAAAAGTGCTTCTTCTATTCTTTCAAGTTCAGATAATATATTGCCTTTGGCATTCCAAACATCAGGATCTTCAAAATTAATACTAAGAATCTGATCATAAAATTCCAGTGCAGAATCAAATTCACCTAACATTTCCAATATAAAACCTCTCCAATAAAGCACAAATTCATTATTACTATTTATTTCCATGGCTTTATCACTACATTGCAATGCTTCTATGGGTTGTTTAGAATTTAAAAGAGCTATTGCTTTATTATTATATATATATTCATTGTTAGTATCAACTTTAATTGCTTTATCATAACATTCTATTGCTTCTTCAAATCTTCCAAGACGTGAAAGATTATCACCTGTTTTATTTAGAAGATAAATATCATGTGGATCAAATTTTAATGCAGCATTATAACAAATAACAGATTTATTAAATTTACCAACATCAAAAAGAATATCAGCTCTTTTAGTTATCATGGTTTTTTCATCTACTTTTTTACCTTCCCAACTTTCAATTGGTAATTTAGTAAATCTAATAACTTGAAATAAAGATGAATCTGAATTATCCTCAGGATAAAGCTTCTTAAAATCTTTTTCAAGCTCCTTTGCATTACCATATCCTTCTTCACATGCTAATAAATCGTTTTTTATCAGATCTCCATATTTAATAACTTCCACATCAGTAACATTGGCTTCAAAAAGCTTTTTACGTTCCTTTGAAACTAAGTTCCAGTAACAATGTAATCTATCACCAGGAGATAATGGTTTTTTCCAAAGTTTCCTAATGGTAGTTGTTTTTTTACCAGTTATCAGTTCAACATGACGGCTTCCAAAAAGTAAAATTGGTATAGGATAACCCTCCATTTTATAGTATATAAATATTATATTTATTCTATTATTTCATCCCCAAATTCTGATGTTTTTATTTTTATCCTTTTAATAAATGGTTTAATTAATTCTACAATTTCTAAAAGTTCAGTTCTAGATGGACTTGGAACTTCTAGAAGAGTTTCATCCAAAACACTTATATTTTTAAATTGTTGTATTGTATAAATATCACAATCAATTTCTTTTACAATTTCCACAATATCATGAGGATTCATTAAAGTAGGAACATATGTTGTTCTACATTCTAAATAGGTATTAGATAATAAACATATTTCCATACTTCTTCTTACCTTTTCACCAATATCTTCACCTATAACTTTTTTATATTTATTAAATGGAACTTTAATATCTAATGCCACATAATCAACAAATTCAATTAACTCTTCAAGTCTTTCAGGATAACAACCACTAGTATCAAGTTTAACATCTAAATTAAGATTTTTACAATATTTTATAATATCTATAACAGCACTTTTTTGGATTAAAGGTTCTCCACCTGTTATAACTACACTATCAATGAAATCTAATGATTCAGTTATTTCTTGAAATATTTCCATAATCTTTCTTGGATTACCACCATCTATAATTCCTGCATTATGACAATAAGGACATTTTAATATACATCCTGCTGTGAAAATAACCAGAGAAATTTTACCTGGAAATTCAATTGATGAAACAAGCATTCCACCTATTTCAATTAAATTATCATCTTTAAAGTTAAAAGTATTCATATTATTATATTTCCTTAAAAAATATTTTTTTTTCCATATATATTCTAATAAAATTATTCTAAATTTATTTATTTATTTATTTTATCCAATTAAGTTATGTAAGATATTAATAAATTTCTTATCCTCTTTAATTGTTCCTACACTTACCCTTATCCAATATTCATCTAATCCTTTAAAAGATGTGCAATCCCTAACAATCACACCCTTTTCCATTAGTTGTTCACTTAACTGGTTGGCTGTTAATCTGGTATTTCGAACATCTACCAAGAGATAATTAGCTTTTGACTTAAAAACTGTGAGATTTTTAAATTTTAACAATGATTCATAAAGAAATTCCCTACTTTCTATACTAACTTCAGTTGATCTTTTTATATATTCCTTATCTTGTAAAGTTACTGTAGCTGCTATTTCTGAAAGTTTAGTAAGACTAAATACTGGTTTAACACGATACATATATTCTAAAATCTCGGGATTGGATAATCCATAGCCAATTCTCATACCTGCAAGTCCCAATACCTTAGAAAATGTTCTAAGTATAAATAAATTTTTATAATCCTCTAACAAATCAACATTATTAACATCTGAATATTCAAAATAGGCTTCATCAACCACAACAATTGCATCTGTACTTTCAATAACCTTTCTAATATCATCCTTACTTATTAAACCGCCTGTTGGATTATTAGGTGTGCATAAGAAAATAATTTTGGTTTTAGGGGTTATTGCATTTATTACTGAATCAACATCCAAAGTATTTGAAGGCACATCCCATTTTGCATAGACTGGTATTGCACCATGAATTTTTAATGTGAATTCATAGTACATATAACCTGGAATTGGTATTATAATCTCATCTCCAGGTTCAATAAATGCTTTTCCTAGAACATCTAATAATTCATCAGCACCATCACCACCTATAATAACATTTGATGGTGAAACACCTGAATATAATGCAATACCTTTAATTAAATTATTTAAATTTGTTTCAGGATATTGGCTTATTAAATGAAGATTTTTTTTAATGGATTCTATTGCATTTGAAGATGGTCCTATTGGATTTTCATTTGATCCAAGTTTTATAATATCCTTATTTTGTAAACCATACTTAGAAGCTATTTCCTCAATTGATCTTCCTGGAATATAAGGATTAAAATTTTTAACTATTTTTTTCGGGTTAATCATTTATAACACACCTTTTTTTAGCCATTTTAACATAGGTAATAGCATTATCTTTTATATTTTGAATTTCAATATTTCCAAGCTTTTTCACAGCTTTTGCAGGAATTCCTAATATTAAACTTTGCTCTGGAAATTCATGGCCTTCAGTAACAACAGCACCAGCACCAACAATACTATTTTTCCTAATAACCGCACCATTAAGAATTGTTGCATTCATTCCAATTAAACAATTATCTTCAACTGTACATCCATGTAAAACAGCTGCATGTCCAACAGAAACTAACTCCCCAATATTTAAGGGATATCCTTTAGATGAATGTAATACACAGTTATCTTGGATATTAGAATATTTACCAACATTTATTGGTTCTATATCTCCTCTTATCACACTATTAAACCATAAAGATGAATTTGTATCTAAATTCACTTCCCATCAATAACCGCACCTTTAAATACAAATATATTCTTATTAACCATTTTTTTTTATCCTAAAACCTAAAATTTTTCTTTTTATATATATTATAATAAAAAAAATAATATAAACAGTTGTTCTCTATTATATTTTATTTATGATTCTCAATAATAATATGTTCTTGTTTGGATATTAGAATTTTATTAGATTCAAGATCTTTGCTAATTATTGCTCCAGCCCCAATTCTTGAATTAACACCTACCTTCACCCCAGGATTAAAACTGCTATTTATACCGGTTTTCACACCATCTCCAAATACAACACCCATTTTACGACGGCCAGAATCTATTTTATCTCCTTTAACTTCAATTCTAATATTTCCATTATCAAATCTTAAATTTGCAATATTTGTACCTGCAGCTATATTACAATTAGATCCTATTATAGAATCTCCCACATATGTAAGGTGATTTACATTAGTATTGTCCATTATAATGGAATTTTTAATTTCCACAGCATTTCCTGCACTTACATTATTTCCAATACTTGTATATTTCCTTATAAATGTGTTTGGACCAATATCACAGTTTTTTCCAATATATACAGGTCCCATAATATATGTACCTGATCTTAATATGGTATTTTTACCAATAAAAACAGGACCATGTATTGTAACTCCTTCTTCTATTTTACCATGAATATTTGTTTCCAAATCCTTTAAGAAATGTTCATTAACATCTAAAAGCTCCCATGGTCTTCCAATATCTATCCAATTATTTTTTGACTTTATTCCAAGAACTTTTTCATTATTATCCATTTGTATTTTAAGAGAATCTGTAATTTCATATTCTCCTCTTTTTGACATGCTTGTAAGATCAATTGCTTTAAAAATATCCTCATCAAACAAGTAAATACCTGAATTTATTAAATTACTAGGAGCTTCTCCAGGAGCTGGTTTTTCAACTATATTAATAATTTTATCCCCATTTAACTCAACAACACCAAAAAAGGAGGGATTATCCACTTCTGTTAATACTAGTAATGATTTTGCATTTTTTGTATTATATTTTAATATAAGATCCTTAATTAGAACAGGATCCACAATTATATCTCCATTTAAAACAATAAATTTTCCTTTAATAATCTTTCTGGCTGATCCTATGGCATGGGCAGTTCCAAGTCTTTTTTCTTGTGTTATATAATTTATTTTAACATCAAGATCGTTACCATCTTTAAAATAGTTTTTTATAACTTCTTCACGATATCCTACAACCAATGTTATATCAGTAACCCCTGCATCTCGAAGTGACTCAACATTATATTGTAAAATTGGTTTTCCCCCTACTTGAAGCATTGTTTTAGGCTTAGTAACTGTAAGGGGTCTCATTCTTGTTCCTTCACCTGCTGTTAATATGATTGCTTTCATATAAAAAACCTCAAAATACCAAATAATAACTCATAAATATTATAAATCCTTAGTTAAAGTAATTTCAATAATATGATATTTGTAAATGATTATAAAGTAAATTTTTACTAAAATCTTATAAATTATTTATTCATATCATTTATTAAATTTTTATACTATTATTTATAGTAAAAACATTTTTTTTAAATAAATGTTCTAAAAATATCTAATATAAAATATAATTAAAAAAAGAGTTTTTATAATAAACCTTCTATAAACTCTTTACATTGATCTCTTATCATATATGCCTTTCCAATTGTAGTTGCTTCTAAAGTAATCCTTATAAAGGATTCTGTACCGGAAGGTCTTATAAGCACCCAACTACTATCTACCATTGATATTCTAACACCATCTATGGGATTTACATCAACCACATCTTCTAGGATAATATGTAGTTTAGCTTTAACACTTTCCATTATCAATTTTTTCTGGGAATTTTCACAGTTCACTTTATCCCTTATTGTAGGATAATTAGGAATTGCATCTAACTGCTCTGATAACGGACCATATTTTTGTATTAATTCTATAACTCTGAGTGCAGATAATATTCCATCAGGACACATACAGAAATTTGGATGTAACCAAGTTCCAGATGGTTCACCACCAAACTGTGCATTATTATTTTCTATTGCCTCTGCAACATGGACATCACCCACCTTTGTCCTTATTACATGACCTCCAACTTCATCCATACATTTATCTGTACATAATGAAGCATCAACAGTTGTAACAACTGTTCCCCCACTTTCACGACATACTAATGCTAATAATTTATCAAAATCAGCTACAAATCCTTTTTCATCTATAGCTATCATTCGATCAGCATCACCATCATGTGCAATTCCAATATCTGCTCCAATGGACTTAACAATTTCCATTAATTCCCCTAGATTTTTCTCTGAAGGCTCTGGTAATCTGCCAGGGAAAAATCCGTCTGGCTGTGAATTAATAGCAATAACTGAACAACCAACCTTTCTAAGTATTAAAGGGGATAAATATGAAGCTGCACCATTTGCACAGTCAACAACAACTTTTATACCATGTTTTATATTGGTTTGATTAATAATATCAGTTACATAATCTGAAACCACATATTTAATCTCTTCAACTTTTCCAATATTTTCCCAAGACACAGTTTTAAAATTCTTTTTATATATAATTTCTTCAATAGTTCTTTCTTGATCCTGTTTATATGCCATTCCATCAGGATTCCATAATTTTATTCCATTATACTCAGGAGGATTATGTGATGCTGTTATCATAACACCTGTATCTGCCTTGAGTTTCATTGTTGCATAACCAACCAGAGGAGTTGGTGCCATTCCAATCTTTAGAACATGACATCCGCATTGTAATAATCCTGCTGTCACAGCATTTTCCATCATAACATTAGATGTTCTTGAATCATAGCCTAAAACTATTTTACTACCTACACCACCAGCATAACTAGCAATTGCCCTACCAATATCTACTGCAAGTTCCAATGTTATATCATAACCTATTTTACCCCTTATACCAGAGGTACCAAAAAGTTTAGGTATTTCAGATGTCATATAAAAATTACCCCTTTTTTTATGCCCCAAATTTAGTTGATTTGTTCATAAGATCCATTAATATATCCATTATATTATTTCCTCTAATCCTGCACAAACCACCTTTTACTGTGCTTAGTTCATTGAACTTTTTCACATCATCAACCCTTATTCCAGGTCCTGTGATAACAATAGGAACTGGATCTCCTGTATGGTCCATTATTGATATTGGGGTTGAATGATCAGCAGTTAAAATAAAATAAATATCTTCTATTTTCATTAACTCTCCAATAATTACATCAACCTTTTCAATGAATTTAACTTTTTCATCCATCTCACCATCATGCCCAGCTTCATCTGCACCATCAACATTTATGAGTATGAAATCATAATCCCTAGAAACAGTTTCTATTATACCATTTTTAATATTTTCAAGATTAGTATCTGTTCCACCTGTTGCACCTGGAATATCAATAAGCTGCATACCTGCAATTGTTGCTATTCCCTTAATAAGACCGGTTTCTGCTATACAAACAGGATTTAAACCATATTTTTCTCCAAAAGGTTCTACGTTAGGCACAGCTCCAGCACCCCTTGGAATAATTATATTAGCCGGATTTTCACCATTTTCTATTCTTTTAATATTTAAAGGATGGTGTTTAAGTAATTCATAAGATTTTTTAACAACTTTATTCAATATATCAGCAGTTTTTTTAGCTTCTTCACTATTATCAAGAGCCATAACCTTTTTAGGAGTTTTTCCTTCATGTTTAGGATCAGCATCTGAAACTTGGTCAGATAAACCTTCACCCCTTAATACTAAAACTGCTCTATGTCCTGTTGATTCTTTGAATATCACTTGAACATTTTCTTCAAGCTCCATACTGTTAATTGTATGGGCTATTTCTTCTGTTCCGCTTCTAATTCTTCCTGCTCGTCTGTCAATGATAATTCCTTTATCATCTACTGATGAGAAGTTACATCTAAATGCTATGTCTCCGGGAAGTACATCTACTCCTATTCCTGCAGCTTCAAATGGACCTCGTCCACTATAAACCTCATAGGGATCATAACCAAGTATAGAAATATGGGATGTGTCACTTCCAGCTCTTATACCAGGCCTTATAGGATCCATAATTCCACATATTCCATTTTCTGCCATTTTATCCATATTTGGTGTTACTGCGGCTTCAAGGGGTGTTTTGTATCCAAGTTCTTCAATGGGACGATCTCCCATTCCATCTATGATCATTATGATTCCTTTCATTTTATCACCTAAACCATGAGAATACCTAATACAGCTCCTGTTATGGTAGCTATAAGATTAACATATTCGTTGGAGATATAATGTCTTTGTTCAAGTGTAGCACCAAGTATACTGTCAACAAAGCAACCTACTGCACCTGCAATAATTGCTATTTTCAATGTTACATATGGATCAGGGAATATTCCTAATAAAAAGGCTGCTAATCCTATAATGCCTGCACCAATAATTCCTGAAATTGTACCTACAACTGATATTCCACCATCTGTTCCTGGTGGAACTTTTTTAAAGGTTGTAACAAGTCTTGGTTGTTGTGTTACACCCAATTCACTTGCAAGTGTGTCTGCTGTTGCAGTTGCAATGGATCCTATAAATCCGCCATAGTTTCCAAAAATAGCCATTACAAGTGGTACTATTCCATTAGCAATAACATTTTTAATGGATCTTGTTCCTTCATAAACACCTATATCCTTTTTATATGAATGTTTATATTGGGTTGAAATAAGTCCAAGAAACAGAAAAATGAATATTAATATAAGCCAGTTTGAACCAGCTGTAAAAATAATTATTAAACCCATAATAATCATGAAAAGGGATCCATATAGATCAAGTGCTTTTTTATAATAGGTAATAAGCGCTATGACTATTATTAGGATCACATATTCCAGATTAAACATTTATCTCCCGCATTATTATTTATCTTCAATTACACGTGTTTTAATGGTTTCAACACGTTTTAAAGGGTAGATCTTTTTGGATTCATGGTATATATGAGATGCCATTTTTCCACCTAAAATATCTTCAATGAGCTCTTGGAATTTTTTATCCTTAGCTGCATTTTGTACCATTTTTTCCATTGTTTCTCGTATGAATTTCTGTTGGGAAGATTTAGCCCTTTTTATTGTGCTTGCAAGTATGTGAATTTTAAGTTTTACGCCATCTTTTGATGTAACATTTATTATTGCATCTATCCGACTTGTTCCTCTTCTAATCATACTTCTAACATAATCTGTTGTTACTTGATGTCCAACAAAATTTGTATTTGCTGTGTCTCCAGCAACACCATTTATTTCAAAGAAAAGTTTTATATATTGTTTACTGAAATCTCCTGTTAATTCACGAAGTGATGATTCAACCCTTCTTTTTATCAGTAGTTCAGGATCCCTTGCAGGGGTTGTACCTATCTCTTGATCTCCAAAATCCTTAGGAGTCATTATTTTGTACCATTGTTTTTCTTTCCAAGTATCTCTTACTCTTCTACGTCTTGCTTTAGCCATATTATCACTTTACCTGTAAAAAATTTATCAATAAAATTTTCATGTTCTTGATATAATTGTTTAAAATCATAATAAAGTACTCTAAGATTAGAATCATTTATTATAAATCTCATTCATGCTTTATAAATATTGCTGAAGATCCATTACCTGATCTATGTAACAAATTTAAAAACAGTATTAGGTTATGCTATTCTACACCGAGGTTATAATAAATTTAACTTCATCTTATATAGTTTTTATCATATTTTTATTAAAAACTTCTAAAATTCTAATATATTTTTAATATAAATAAATTATTTATAAGAAAAAAAAAATAATTATTTTTGTTTTAATAATTCCTTAACAAAAATTTCTGCTGCATTAAGATCATCAGTATTTGGTCTTCCATTATTAATACCACCTATTAATCTCAGAGGACCCCAAACATCAAATCCTTTACATGAAAATTCACCTACAATTTTAAAACCATGTAATGAAACCTTTTTTGCAAGTGCATTTGTATAATTTAAATTTCCCTTACCACTGGTTGTAAATATAAAAGCTTTTCTACCTTTTACAGGGGGTAATTCATCTATAAATTCTAATAATTCTTTATTAGGTTTTCCATAATATATCCCAGAACCAAAACCAATTAAATCATAATCTAATATATTATATCCATCTAATTCATTATATTTCATAATATCTGCATCAATAGCAGAGGCCATGGTTTTTGCAATTTTCTCAGTATTTCCTTGGTGTACTGAGTTATATGTTATTAATACTTTCATTTGAGACACCTAAAAAAATTATATATAAAAGATATATTCATAAAACATGTTTTATTTTTATATATTTTATAGTTTCTATAAATATATAGACAACTATTTTAAACTATTTTTAATAAACAATAGATTTAAAAATTTAATGGCTTTTTTAAGAACTGTTCATGTTTAATAAATTTGTTTAAAACCTCCTCAACAGATCCTTCATCTTCAACAATTTTTTTACCATCACTTTTCAAACCAGCCTTTGCAGACATGCCTATTTGTAAACATATAATCACATCACAATCCCTAACAACATTTAAAGATTTTCCCCATTGATGTTTCTCTCCAGCAACCTTTTCAGATTCTCTGCTATCTTTAAATTCAGCTTCTTCACCATTAAATTCATATATAAGAAATTTCTGAGCTCTTCCAAAGTGTTCTGTAAACTTTTTATCATCTGAAACTGAAACTGCTACTTTCATACTATTCTTTCTCCAAGAAATTTTTTTTTAAAGATCCTTATCTCCCTAAAATTTAGGATAGGATCTTTCTAAAAAACTTCATCAAATATATATATTTTTTTTATATTAATATTTCTTAAACAAAAATTTTATATAAATTTTTTAAACTCCCATTTACCTGTAATATAATAAATAAAATATATTAACCAATTAATATAAAAAAAAGGAATATATAAACAAAAATATAACTATTATCTTATTTTTACAAATAAATAAAATTTTTCCCAATTAAAAATATAGTATATAATTTTGTAAATTCTGTTTTTATAATAATATAATTATTTATTAATATATCTTTTTTTTTAGGTTATTTTAGTTATGAGTTTTGCAATGTTTTCTCCAAATCTTCTTATGGTTTGTATTCCCTCTTTATCTTGGATTGCTTCTCCTTTTTCCCTTCCAAATACCATATTCCAATATGTTGAACCTGGAATTATCATGTCATTTATCAAATAAAACATTAACAATTCTTGTATTGTAGCTGTTTGTCCTCCCCGTCTAGCAACTGCAATTGGCCCTCCAACTTTCCAAGAAAGGAAATTATCAGTGTTTCTTGAAACATATCCAACTCTTTGAAGTAATGACATTAAATCACCTCTGGCTGTTCCGAAATATACAGGAGTACCCACTATAAAACCTTTTGATTCTTTTATTTTATCAATAATTTCATTTAAACCATCATCTATATGGCATCTGTGAAGTTTAACACATATTTCACATGCCCTGCATGATTCTATAATGTTTCCTTGTAAATAAATTGTTTCAGTAACCAAACCATGTTTTTCTATAATTTCAGCACATTCACCCAATACCTGTGAAGTGTTACCATTTTTACGTGGACTTGCACATATAAAAAGAACTTTTTCCATATTTAACATTTCTCCTCCAAAAAAAATAAAAATATTTTATATATAATTTTTTTTTGGTTGTGATTTCTAGAATTTCTTATAACACACTGCAAGCCTGCCTTCGGATGTTTCTCTATAATGTCTTTTTAGATCTCTTCCTGTTTGTGCCATTGTCTCTACAACTTCATCAAATGATACTTTATGTCTTCCATCAGAAAGTAATGCATATGAAGCACAGTTCATTGCAGTTGAAGCTGCTATTGCATTTCTTTCAATACATGGAATTTGAACCAATCCCATAATAGGATCACAGGTTAGTCCGAGATGATGTTCCATTCCCATTTCAGCAGCATATTCAATCTGATGTGGTGTTCCTCCCATTAGCTGAGCAGCTGCTCCTGCAGCCATTGCACATGCAGTACCTATTTCACCTTGACATCCAACTTCAGCCCAGATATAGAAGCACAGCTTTTAACAATATTTCCAATAATACCTGCTGTTGCAATGGCTTTTAATAATTTTTCATCACTGACATTATAATTATCTTTAATATAGAACAATACAGCAGGAAGCACTCCAGCAGCTCCGCATGTTGGTGCAGTTACAATAACATTTCCACTTGCATTTTCCTCTGCAACTGCAAGTGCATATGAAAAAAGAGTTCCAATTTCTTTAAGGAATTTATATGTTTGTATAGATTTCATATAGTATTGGAATGCTTTTCTTCTTAAATTAAGCCCTCCAGGAAGCACTCCTTCTTTTTCAATACCTCGTTCTATTGATTTTTTCATCACTTTAAGGATTTCATCCATGAAATTCCATATTTCTTCTCCTTCATAATCTTCAACATAGTTCCATATGGATTTACCTTCATCTTCACATAATTTAAGCAGTTCTGTCATTGTAGTTATGGGATATATATCTTCTGAACCATTTTCATCACATAACTCTTTTAAAACACCCCCACCTACACTATAAACTGTCCATTCGCTTAATATATTCTCATTTTTATCATATGCTCTAAATATTAGGCCATTAGGATGTAATGGAAGTTCTTTATCCTTTTTCCATATAATTTCACATGGTATGGGGCTGAAAATTTTTTCAATAACATAATCAGTTAAATGTCCCTTTCCAGTTGCTGTAAGACTTCCATAGAGAATAACTACATATCCATGGGCATTAAATGTTTTTTCTTTAAATATTATTGCTGCATTAGATGGTCCTATAGTATGGCTGCTTGAGGGACCCAGACCTATTCTATAAAGTTCTTTTAAAGATTTCATATTTCAACCCTTTTTATAATTTTTTATAAAAATTTTCTCTAAATTAATACATTTCAAATATCTCTTTTTTTTATATATTTTTTTAAATATTTTGATGATAAATTAGCTTTTCATTTAATAATAGATTTTCCTTTTTCCAAAGACTGTTAAACTATTACTACTAATTAATATATATAAAAAAAAGTTTGGATTTTCTCCTAAAAATATATATAATGTTAGAGGAAATATTATATCTAATATAAAATGGATAATAATTTAAGATATAATTTAAAAAAAAAGTTTAGATTTAAATTATATAAAATATAATTATTTTTGGATTTAAATAAGTAAATTCTAATTTTATAATGTTTTAGGAGAATGTGTTTTATTATTACATGAATTGATCCTAGATTCTTTTTTACATCTTTGAATTTCTCCTATCTTCTCTAGAACTGCTCTTGGATCAACTTTAGTATTAATACATCCATCCTTAAGAAGAGGAACACCTTGACATGAAAATTTAGAGAGCTTCATCATAGCCAGATTCAGATCCTGGTAACAAGCAACTCCAAGCACAGCTTTAAATTTATTTTCATCAAGTATTTTTTTAAGAAATGTGGATCCTGGTATTATAAATACTTTAAATCCTTGATTTTCAGCTTTCTTTTTAAGAACTCCTATAACACATCTATTACAATCTTTACATACAAGACCTGAAGATTCTAATTTAGCTTCACAATCTGAATGTCTTAGACAATGTGGAAGAACCAGAATTTTATCTTGGGATTTTATATTTTTAAATATATTTAAATTAACTTTATTTCTTACCTCAACTCCTATTTGATCAACTATTTCAGCATTTACCCCAACATTTTCAGAGAACTTTTTAAAAAGTCCATAGAACATATCAATAGTAAATAATAAAAGTCTTGGAAAAACCAACTTATTTTCTTTAAGTAAAAGTTTTCCAAGGATAAGAGTCACAGAAAGCAATATAAGCATTGTTACAGCTAAAAAAAAGGCTATTTGGCCGAATATCTGATAAAATTCATAAAAACCCATACTATAAATATGTTTTTACTTCCATATTAACTTGTTTACAAAAAAAAAATTTATATAAATATAATAGGTTAATTGAAATATATTTTTATTTTTTATTTTTTATTTTTCTAATTTTTCAATTCTAAAATTATTAATAACTCCATTTATTTCAACACCATCTTTCACTGCATTTATATCTAAACCTGAAAGATCTTGACATGCACATAGAATATCCTGCTCAGGATGTGTTCCAGCTTGTATATTACAGTCTAATCGTATATGATCTCCACATGCAACCACCATTGGAAGTCTTTTGGAAGTGGGATGATCTTCAGGAAGTACTATTATAGGAGATGAAAATTCTTTTAAAAGATATATCATAGATATTATTCCCTTTTCTGCACTACTACCTGTACTAAATGTAGATACAGCTATTAAATCATCTTTATCAAGAAAAACAACAATTTCTTCCTTTTCAGGGGTTCCTATAAATAGTTGCATGTCACGACCAGTTTTTACAAGGCCAATTTCCCCAGAGCCTCCAATTAAAAATAATATTTCATCAGAACTTAATCCAATTCTTCGACGTTTTCTGACTGACATGAAGGACATACAACCCTTTTTCCTAGGCCTTTAAATTCATTTCCACAATCCAAACATTTATAACGTTTGGTTTTTAATTTTTTCATCTTAATATCGGCCATTGGCCCACCAACTGTGCACATATATAATCACCAAATTAAATTTATGTTTTACAGTTTATTTATTTGTTACTATTTATAATAGGAATTTATCTATAATATCCACTTTATTTAAAAAAATATTTTTTTTAAATAAACTAATATATTTATCCTCTAAATTTCATATAAAAAATCCAATAAGAACTTATAAAAATAAAATTTAAAAAAAAATTAAATCATGAAATATTATATTTCCAATATAGATGGTGATATTATTGAAAAACCTTATTTTTCCCTTTCCAGCAATAGTAGGTCAAGAAGACGTGAAAAAATCGTTAATATTAAATGCTATCAATCCCAGTATTGGTGGAGTTCTTATAAAAGGAGATAAAGGAACAGGTAAAACAACTGCAGTACGTGCATTAGCAGATCTTCTGCCTCCACTTAAAGTTGTGAAAGGCTGTCCATTTAATTGTGACCCGGATAATCAAGATTCACTATGTGAATTATGTAAAAATGATGATTTTGAGGTAGAAAACAAGAATATGAAAGTTGTTGAACTACCATTGGGATCAACAGAAGACAGAGTTGTGGGATCTATTAACATAGAAAAAGCTTTAAAAGAGGGTGTGAAAGCATTAGAACCAGGTTTATTGGCAGATGCAAATAGAAATATTCTTTATGTTGATGAAATTAACTTACTTGACGATAATCTTGTTGATGTATTGTTAGATGCAGCTGCTTATGGAGTTAATATTGTTGAAAGGGAAGGAATTTCTTTTGAACACCCATCTAACTTCATACTTGTAGGTACAATGAACCCAGCAGAAGGAGAACTAAGACCTCAACTTTCAGATCGTATAGGTTTACATATAACAGTACACAGTATTATGGAGTTAGAGCAAAGAGTTAAAATAATGGAAAGACGAGAAGAATTTGAACGTAATCCCATTGCATTTAAAGCCAAATACCAAGACCAACAAAATAAAATCCTTACAAATATTATAAAAGCAAGAAAAATACTTAAAAAAGTAAATATTTCAAGAGATTTAATGGGAGTAATAGCCTATTTAGCCCTAGAAATGGGTTCAGATGGTCATAGATCAGATATAGCAATTTTAAAGACATCAAAAACAATTGCAGCCCATAACTTCTTAAAAGAAGTTAACATAGACCATGTAGAAGAAGCCGCACTTTTAGTGTTAGGGGAAAGATTTGATAAAAAATCACAAAACAGAAATAAAATCAACCAAATAATACAAAAAGCCCAGAAAAATATTTCAAAGAAAAAAGAAGAAAAAAAAGACAACCAAAACCAACAAAACCAAGAAAAAAAAGAGGAACAAAATAACAAATCCCCACAAGAAAATAATAACAATGGAAAACAGGAAAATCCGAATAAAAATGAAAAAATAGAACCAAAAACCAATAAAACAATACAAACAACCCAAAATAATGAAAATAATGATAAAAAACAAGAAAATCAAAGATTCAAACCCCATACAAAAGAAAATAATAGTAATCCCTGTGAAGAAAATTTTGATGTAAAAAAACTGCTTAAAATCAAAGGTAAAAAAAAGAAAAAACAATACGGTAAAAGAGTAGATTCCACAACACAAAAAGGCAAATATGTAAAAAGTAAATTATCCAAAGACTTAAAAAATGATATTGCAATTGATGCAACCTTAAGAGCAGCTGCTATACATTCTAACGGAAATATAAAAGTTAAAAGTGAAGATATTAGATATAAGGTAAGAAAACATGGTGCTAAAGCTTCAATAGCTATTGTTGTTGATATAAGTGGGTCAATGTTTTCTGAAAAAAAATCAGAAAGAGTTAAAGATATTCTAGTTAATGTAATTAAAGATGCAAGTAGAAAAGGAGATAAAATAAGTGTTATTGGATTTAAAGGCAAAGAAGCCATGGTTATAATTCCAACCACCAAAAGACCAACCTCATTCAAACAACAGATTGATAATATAAAAATAGGCGGTACAACACCCCTTGCATCAGGAATGAAAAAAGGATCTGAACTACTTAAAAAAGAAAAATTCACCAAAGAATATGTTCCAATAATGTTAATACTTACAGATGGTATGCCAAATATTACAATAACTGAAAACCCCACTAAAGATGCTCTGAAAATTGCAGAAGAACTTAAAGAAAATGAAATACACACACTCATTGTAAATTTTGAACAAACAGCAAAACATGGAAGAGACATGAACATGGAACTAGCCATAGCTTCAAATGGCAGATATTATGATCTAGAAGAACTTAAAAATCCCGGCTGTGCAGTATCAAAAATATTAAATAATGAAAGAAATGATCTATAAAAAAAAACTAACACATATAGATCCAAATATAATAATAAATACATCCCATATAAAAACCCATATATAATAGTGTAGTGTAAAAAAAAAATATTTTTTTAATTTTATACATATCAATTGCAATGATTTTTATATGGGAACAATATAACTTATGAGATGTAAAACAATGAAAGTGACAGTGTACCATGCAGAACAGTGCGACCCAAAAAAATGCACCACAGTAAAACTTCAAAGACAGAAAAAAATTAAAGTGGTTAATAAACTAAACAAGTTACCTAGAGGTGCCATAGTTTTAGATCCCTTTTCTCAAAAGTCTATGTCACCTGAAGACAGAGAAATCATAGAAAAAAATGGTATAGTAGGTCTTGATTGTTCATGGAACAAAATACAAAAGTCTAGCATAATGTTCAAGGGCAAAAAATATCATAGATCTCTTCCTTTTCTTGTTGCAGCAAATCCTACCAACTATGGAAAACCATGCAAACTCTCAACTGCAGAGGCTATTGCAGCAACTTTTTATATAGTGGGACTTAAAGATAATGCTGTTGAAATAATGTCCCAGTTCAAATGGGGACCTCATTTTCTAACACTCAATCATGAGTTATTAGAATCATATTCCTGTGCTAAAACAAGTGCAGAGGTTGTAAAGATTCAAAATAGATTTATAGGAGGCTAAAAAAAATGGCTAGATTCGAAGAAGCAGAAAATAGGCTATTCAAGATTAAGATTTGTCTTAAATGTAACGGAAGAAACCCTCCAACCGCTAAAACATGCAGAAAATGCGGTTACAAGGGTTTAAGATACAAAGCTAAAGAACCAAGAGGCTAAACAAATCCTATATTATTAACTGGGGGTATATATTCCTCCATGTTAAAATATATAGCTTTAAATTCATTATTTATAAATATTCAATATATTAATTTTTATTAAATTTTAATAATAAACTTTTATTAACAAAATATAATTTAAACTAGAGTGATTTTAGATGAACGTTGAAAACTACATCAAACAAACTCTAAAGGATCATAAGATACATTTAACACTACTTGATCCAGAAGAACAAAAACCTGAAGAAGCAGTGTTAATTGCAAAAGAAGCTGTTTCTGGCGGTACTGATGGTATAATGTTAGGTGGTTCAACAACAGATTCAGCAGAGCTTGATGCAACAGCAAAAGCCCTTAAAGAAGATGTTAATGTACCAATAATACTTTTCCCTGGTAATATAAGTGGTGTTAGCAAATATGCTGATGCCATATTCTTCATGAGCCTTTTAAACTCAAGCAATCCCTACTGGATAACAGGAGCACAAGCACTAGGAGCACCTATTATAAAGAAAATGGGTATTGAAACCATTTCCATGGGATATTTAGTTGTAGAACCTGGGGGAACAGTGGGATGGGTAGGAGATGCAAAACTTATACCTAGAATCAAACATGATCTAGCAGCAGCATATGCAATAGCCGCAGATTTTATGGGTATGAAACTTATTTATCTTGAAGCAGGATCCGGAGCTAACCAATATATCCCTGAAAAAATGATCCAAACAGTAAAAAAATCTACCAAAAGTATTATTATTGTTGGAGGAGGCATTAGAACAGGTGAAGATGCTGCTAATGTTGCAGCAGCAGGTGCTGATATAATAGTCACTGGAACCATAGTAGAAAACAGCTCCAATATCAAAGACAAAATAAAAGAATTAGTTGAAGGTATTAGATCAGTTTAAGATTTAAAAAAAAATATTTAGAAATTTTATATCTACCATTTTTTTTTATATATCTAAAATCCTATTTTAGATTAACTTCCCTATATATTATTATTTTTTTAAGAATTATTATAATAGTACATATTAAAAGCT
>JAQVTJ010000087.1 GCA_028700095.1 Methanobacterium sp.
GGAATTAACCTATAAATTATAGAATTTTAAATGTAACAATATAATATTTTATATTATATTTTTATAATAAAATACTGAAAATTTATATGGAATTTTTCTCTAAAATTTTAAGTTTTTCAGCTATTTCAACAGTTTTAGCTATTGTTTCTCCTTGTATAGTTATACGTTGATGATGGGGAGGTCCGTGGATAATCCAAGGATTTATATTGGAAATTTCTCTATATAAATAACTATTTTTATTAGATGGATAATTACCAACTGGTATTTCAATACCTGAACATTTTCTTATTTTATTTTTAAGTTTTAAAGCATTCCATTGACCAGATACCATATTAATTAATTCATGCATAATATTTACATTAGTTGCAGCATATGTAATGTATCTTGTACCACTAGGTCTTGCATTAATTTCTATTACATTATTTTCATTGGTATCTGGGTTAAATATAATATCAATATCTGCTGTTCCTTCTAATCCTATGGAATCTGCAATTTTAACTGCAATTTTTTGGATTTGTTTATTATTATTTTTATTATTAACACCCTCTATTTCTAAAGGTGCTTTTTTTATTTTTTTAAGAGGATGTATACCTTCAAATGTGGTTTCACCTTTATAAACTGGGACTAATGGCACAGATTTTCCTTTCCATCTTAAAATTTCAATGGAAACTTCAGGTCCTTCAATGAATTTTTCAGCTAATGCTGTTTCATATTCCCTGAAATATTCCCTGATTTTACCAATGGAAGATATGATATTAATCCCAGAACCTCCCTGTCCTTCATCCTGTTTTAAGACAAGCGGATTTTTATTAATATTCTGTTTATCTAAAATATTATAATCCTCTCTAGTAACTTTAAAATATTCAGGAGTTTTAATACTATTTTTAACCAAAAATTGTTTAGTTTTATATTTATTAGCACATATGGATGCTGCACCAACCCCTGCTGCAGCAACTGGTATACCATAATCATTTTCAAGTGTTTCTTTCATAATTGCTACTTCAACAAGAGGCTTGTCAATACCTATTAATGGCACAACCCCATCCACATCTTCTTTAATAGCAATCTCCATTGGTTCTTTCATTCCTCTAGAAACCACATAATATGAATCTGCAAGTTCTAAGTTTGAAGAATTAGGATCTGATTCACTAATAATGCTTTTTATGGAATTTTTTTTAGTGTAGATAGCTACATCATCAAACAGACGAGCTCCTATAAAAAGTATTTTCATTTTTATCACATAAATTTTCTATTTTAAATAAATTATTAACGAAACAGATCAAATTAATAATTATTTTATATACAATTATTATTATTATTTTTATTAGTGTGTATTCTTTTTATATATATGAAAAGGTTTTAGATTTTATATAACAACTCCAAAAATTTTAAATATTATATACAAATTTTTATATTTGATTATAAATATTTACAATACTAATAATGGAGATGTAAATAAAAATAATCAATTATAAAAAAAATTTAAAAATCTAAAAATAAGTTAAGGATTTTAAAAATTTATAGATTATATTAATATGAAATATATTATTATTCAACCATTATTATACATATTTAAACATTGAATATTCTTTTTATAACCATGGAAAGTTTTTTAATACCATTTTTTACTTCAGCAGATATTTCTTGTGAAAAATCTATATTCTTAGGTTGTATACCTATTAAAATAATTTTAGCATCTGTAAATGACTCAATATATTTGATCATAAAAGATATTGGCATGGCATGTGTTGAAACACTGTAATTAGCAATATTATCACTTGGAATTAATTTTATTTCCCCCGGATTAACATCCATTTCAACAGCATCTATGAATATTATATGTGATGGATTTTTTTCCCTTATAATTCCAGTATAATTTTCCGGCACTGTTTCAGCATTTATAACTAAAAAATCTTTTTGTTCTTCAAATATTAAATTCAATTCACTGGCCATAACCGGACCTATTGCATCATCTCCACGCATAATATTTCCAATACATAAAAATATAACTAAATTAGGGTCTTTAACAAATTTTTGCAATGTTTGCTCTAACATTTTCCAATCCACCACCCATAATATAGTGTAAATCTAAACATAATTTATCACCACATTCAACATTTAACTTTTCAACAGGAATAATTAAAGGCGGATTTAACATGTGTGTAGGGCCGCAGATACTATTTTCAGTAATTAATGTGAAAGTAGTAATTTTAACAGCTGTTATTATTCCAGATGTTCTTATAACAATATTTAGAGATTGATGATATATTTCATTGATATGTTTATGGTTGATAAAAATTATTTTATTATAAAAAATCGGATCTCCTAAAACCAAATTTTTAGGATTATCATTTTCTTCATAATATATATGTTCAATTTCACATTGTATAGGTTCAATACAATTTATAATACCATAGGGAATAATTATTCCATTGGGATTTAAATATTTTCTAACAGAATTTAAAACAGGAACTTGTTCTTCATCAATTAATGCAGTGTCAAGCATTTCACATATAATTACATCTGCATTTTTTGAAAAGGATAATTTACTTGCATCACCATATATAACCTCAACATTCTTAAAACCTTCAAGATTTTTTTTGGCTTGTTTTACAGTAGTTTTATTTATTTCAACAGCAAAAACATGTTCTGCACATGGAGCAGCCCATGCAGAAAGAATTCCAGACCCTGTTCCTAGATCATATACAACACCCTCTATATTTGTTAATATAGCTTCATAAAAAGCTGCTAATCTCTCAGTATCAGATATAAGGTTATGATGATATGACATTTATATGCACCTTCACTTTAATTTATAAAAAAATTTCCCATAATATTTATATATAAGCATTAAAACAATTAAATATTTTTCTTATTATAAAATAAGAGGTTATGATGAAAAAATATTATTCTAATTTTCACCACTAGCTGTACTTGTGAGTTTTACGTGTTCAACACCTTTTAATCTCATAATTTTTTCTGTTAATTCACGGATGTATTTAACATCTCCTTTAACAACCACAACTTCTAGACAATATTTTTCTGTCATATGAACATGCATAACCGCATTAATATAATCACGGTAATCATGTTGGATATCAGTAAGATCCTCCATAACACCAGTGTAATGATGATCATATATAACTGCGAGTATTCCTATTCTATCGCCTTCCATTTCATTCATCCAACGATATCTGACTATATAATCTTTTAATGCATCCCTAATACCTTTAGATCGTGACTGGTAGCCTCTGTCTTTTAATACTTCATCAAATTCATTCAGTAATTTCTTCGGTAATGACATACTTATTCGCATCATCTGTATACTCTCCCATTCTTAATACCATAATACTAATTAGCACTATTTAAATTTTACCTTTTAAAAGAACTTAAGGGAATAGAAAATATTATAATTTACAAAGAAACATTTTTAATATTTTCCCAACTCTAAATTAATACTATATAAAACAATAGTTAATATCTTATCTAATATAATTTACTTAAAACCCATAACACTATTTTTTTATATAAAAAAACATATATTCTCATTGTAAAAATCATCATATTATTATTTCTTATAATGAATTGAATAAAATCCCTGTTTATAAAACCATTAATATTATCATATTCAAACAGCATAATATTAAACTATACTAAATTTCATGATAAATAATTCAATATACAACTATTTGGAGGAGTAAATAATATGGAAGTTAAAGAAGCCATGAACCAAGGTGTAATTACAATAAATCCAGAAAGCCGACCATTAGAAGCATTTGAAAAGATGTATAAAGAAGGTGTGCGTAGATTATTTGTTTTGGACAGTAATAACAAAACAACAGGCGTTGTTTCATATTCCGACTTAATAGGTGTTCTAGGAAGTTTAAAACCTACAAATAAAGAAATTACAAGTTTAACAATATCAGATATAATGTCTGAGAACGTTATGACCATAGATGCAAATAATGAAATTGAAGATGCTGCAAATTTAATGGTTAGAGCAGATGTTTCAGGCCTTTTAGTTTTGGAAAATGAAAACCCTGTTGGAGTAATAACAAAAACAGATATTTGCAGAATGGTAGCTGCAGAACTACTAGTACCAATTTAATATAACCAAAAAAAAATATGAGATATTACATTTTATAAGATATTATAAATCTATTTAATATTTTATATTCTTTTAAAAAAAATTTATTTTTTAAAAATAGAAATATAATAATTTAATATTTCCTTATTTTAGAATATATTTTTAATAATTTTACAATATTATTACAATTTTTTTTAATGTTAAACCTGGAAAATATATATTTAAAACTTTATTTTCTTTTTTTATAGAAAAAATATTACAAAAAGAAGATTATTAGATAATAAAATCATTTATTATTTGATTAAAAATTAAGAAGATGCGGCTGCCGGGATTTGAACCCGGGTCGTAGGCTTGGAAGGCCCAAGTCCTAACCAAACTAGACTACAACCGCAATGCGGTGTCCGGGATTTGAACCCGGGTCACTGACGTGGCAGGCCAGAGTCTTAACCAGGCTGGACTAACACCGCATAGAATGTTCTTGACAACATACCATGCTTTTGATTTTATGATATATAAGTTTTTAGGTTTACAAACAATTTTTTATTAAAATAAAGATTTATTTTTTTAAACTAGCTATTATATAAAAAAAATTTATTATAGTAATTCTAATTTAAATCCTTTTTTTTAAATTATATATTATATATTTCTTTGTTTTATTTTGTACTGGAAAACATTATATATAATGAAATCTAGATGCAAATGATATTTTATAAAATAAAAGGATAGGGTATCATAAAATAAGAAGATAAAATGAATTTAATTTATAAAATTTTTTTAGAAAAAACTAGAATAAAATAAGATATGGGATATAATTTCTATATAATAATCCTGGAATTTTTATAATATAATTTAGGAAAATTATGGAGGGATAAAAAACGAATGTCAATCTTAAACAAATAGGGCTGCCCATGGCAATACTCATTTTTGTAATTGTTATGCTAATACCTTTACCTGGTTTGAATTACCCAGGACATGCTGCAATTGCACTTTTAATCTTTGCAATAATAATGTGGGCTACAGAAGCACTTCATCTAGCTGTAACTTCGCTAATAATATTATTTCTACAACCATTATTAGGTGTAGAAAGTTTTAACAATGCACTTATTGGTTTTGCTAATCCAATCATATTCTTGATGATAGGAGGTTTTATATTAGCAGAGGCCATACGAAAAAGTGGTCTTGCTGTACGTTTAACTTATTATTTACTTTCTAAACTTGGTACCAGTCCAAATATGAGTCTTTTTGCAGCTGTTTTTTCAACAGGTCTTCTTTCTGCATGGATTGAGAATGTTGTTGCATTTGCAATGCTTCTTCCAATTATTAAGCAGATTATACCTTTAATGGGTGTAAATGAACCTGAAAAGGGTAATAGTAACTTTGCAAAGGCAATGGTGTTAGGTGCATCTTATGGTTCACTTGCAGGTGGTTTTGGTACTGAAATTGGAACAGCCCCCAACCTAATGGCAGCAGCATATACACATCTACCATTTTCAAATTGGATGGTATTTGGGTTTCCATTGGCAATAATGATGTTATTTGTAACTTGGAAACTTTTAAGTTGGATATTTCCACCTGAAGTTAAAGGAATTGTTGGTGGAATGGACACTGTTACCAATACCCTTAGTAAAATGGGGTTAATGACAAAAACAGAAAAGATAACTCTTGTAATATTATTGTTTACAATTGGATTATGGATTACAACCGGTATAACTAAAATTGACAGCTATTCTGTTGCATTAATAGGTGCTGCACTGTACTTTATAAGTGGTGTAATAAACTGGAAAGATGCCCAGCAAAATATTGACTGGGGACTTATAATCTTCTTTGGAGGAGCACTTTCACTTGGAGCAGCATTACTAAATACTGGTGCTGCAGCTTGGTTAGTACAAGATTTAATTGGAATGCTTGGAACAAATGTTTCTACTGTATCAATAATGCTCTTATTAATGATAATTGGAGTAGTAATAACACAAGTAATGTCTAATATAGCATTATCTGCTATTTTAGTACCGCTTTCAGTTACACTTGCTGCTGCTCAAAGCCAGCCTATTGGAATATATGCAGTACCTGTAGCTATTGCTTGTTCTTTATCATTCATGTTCCCAATGGCAGATCCAACAGTTGCAATGGCATATGGAACAGGTTATGTGAAAATTAAGGAAATAATCAAAGCAGGAATACCAATGGTGGTGTTGGGAATTATCTTAACAGTGATTGTAATGTTAACCATAGCCAGACCATTCATTGAATAAATAAAAAAAAGGAGTTAGGAGTATAAAGAATTTAAATTAAAACAACTCCTATAACTTTTCTATTTTTTTTTTAAATAAAAAAAAAGATATTTAAATAACATAATATGGATATTTGTTTTAACAAAAATTTTAGAATGAAACATTGGCTATATATGTTACTTTGTTCAAACAATGAAAAGATTTTAAAAGAAATTAATCAAAATTTTTTTTATAAACAATTTTTTATCAAAATTATAAATATCGTTAGATTATAAAATAAACGGTGAAACAAATGTACATTGTTATAATGGGTGCAGGAAGGGTTGGTTTGACTTTGGCAACTTCATTAGTTGCAGCAGGTCATGATGTCACCCTCATTGAAAATGATTCAGATTTATGTAATAATGCTGCAAGTGAACTTGATGCATTGGTAATATGTGGAAATGGTACTGATATAAAAACACTTTTAGAAGCTAATATTGCTGATGCTAATGTTTTTGTTGCAGCAACAGGTAATGATGAGGTAAATTTGCTTTCCTGTATTCTTGTTAAGGATTATAATATTTCAAAGTTTATTGCAAGGGTTAGTAATCCTGATCATGATGATGCCTTCCGTAAAGTAGGGATAGATGTGGTTGTAAGCCCAGAACTTACTGCAGCAGGATATTTGGAAAAACTAATTACAAGACCTAAAATAGCAGATCTAATAGTTATTGGAAAAGGAAATGCTGAACTACTTGAACTTAGTGTGGATAATGATAAGATGGTTGGTAAAAAAATTGGAGATATTAGTCCAACAGATGATTATATTATTGCTGCAATCCATAAAAATGGAGAAATAACAATACCAAAAGATGGTATGATGCTAAAAAAAGGAGATAGAATATCTATTTTAGCAAAAACAAAAGCAATTAAAACAGTTACTAAAAAGTTTACAAAATAATAATATAAAATATCCTGAATTTTGTG
>JAQVTJ010000088.1 GCA_028700095.1 Methanobacterium sp.
TAATTGCAGTGGACTGTGCACATGCCCATAAACCAAGTATTATAAACTTTGCAAAAACAATGAAAGATAATATTGATGCAGACCTAATTATGGGTAACATAGCAACAAGTCAAGCAGCTGAAGATCTTTTAGCAGCAGAAATTGATGGTTTAAAGGTGGGTATAGGGCCAGGATCCATATGTACAACTAGAATAATTGCAGGAGTGGGAGTTCCTCAGTTAACAGCCATATCCAGTGTTGCTGATGTTGCCAAGGAATATGATATTCCTGTAATTGCAGATGGAGGTATAAGATATTCAGGTGATGTTGCCAAGGCATTAGCAGTTGGTGCAGATGCAGTTCTGTTAGGAAGTTTACTTGCAGGAACTCAGGAATCACCAGGGGATGTTGTTATAATGAACGGCAGAAAATTCAAACAATACCGTGGAATGGGTTCATTAGGTGCAATGACAGGTGGAGTTGGTGCAGGAACAGACCGTTATTTCCAAGATGTTAAAGGTCCAATGAAACATGCAAAACTTGTTCCTGAAGGAGTTGAAGGTGTAGTACCTTATAAAGGACCTGCAAATGAAATACTCTTCCAATTAATAGGAGGAATTAAAGCTTCATTTGGTTATTGTGGTGCAGAAAATATTAAAGATATGCAGAAAAAAGCTAAATTTGTTAAAATCACATCAAGTGGCATGACAGAAAGCCATCCACATGATCTAACCATTACAAATGAAAGCCCTAATTATCCAACAACAAGATTAATATAAAAATAAAACATCATATTATTTTTTTATATTAATCTACAAAATCCCATTACATCCTATTATAATTAATTTTAACATATAATTTCATTAGGTGAATGGTATGAAATCATTTATAATATTATGTGGAGGAATGAGCACACGAATGGGTCAAGATAAAGGTTCAATGAATCTTTATGGAAAATCAATGATTATCCATGTGTTAGAACCAATTGTAAAAGTAGCAGATGAAATTATACTTGTTTTACATGATGAAAACCAAGTTAAGATCTATAAAAATCTTTTAAAAGAATTAAAATATAATAACACTATTTTTAAAATATGTACAGATATTATAAAAGAACAAGGACCACTTGCAGGTATTTTAACAGGTTTAATGAATACAGTTTCAGACAAATCCCTGATAATTCCATGCGATTCCCCATTTATATCTGAATTATTTATAACAAAAATGTTTGAACAATCAAAAGACACTAATTTTGATGCATATGTCCCAAAATGGTCTGATGGCCATATAGAACCATTACATTCTATTTATAAAAAAGATTTGATATACACCATCAAAAAACTTCTTAACCAAGATATTAAAGATGTTAAAAGTTTAATATCAAAATCAAATGTTAAATTTATTAATGTACAATCTTTAGATATTAGTGGTAGAAGTTTTTTGAATATAAACCAAAAGAAAGATATACTAAAATTTAACTAACCAAACCCCTATAATATTATCCCTTTAAAAATAATAATTTATATCATAAAAATTACAATTATATCTACCTAAAATATCTAATTGAATCCCAAACATTATATAAATACTATATTTGGAGATTATTAGCATGTTTACATTAGAAACTGCTCTAGTTCAAGATGCATGGAAATCTATTTTAAAAGAGATTATGTATAATGGTGAAGATGTGGAAGATGAAAGGAATTTACATACCAAAGAACTTTTAAATGTGGTTGTAACTATTCTTGATCCTATTAATTCAAAACCTCCAGAAGGATATTTTTCTTCATCTGAAAAATATAAAAAAATAGAAAAACAATTATTAGAAACAGATAACCATGTTGATGGTATTAATTATGGTAAAAGGATAAAGGAACATTTTGGATTTAAATTAGGTAGAAATATCTATAGTGTAAAAATAGATCAAATAGAATCAGTTGTAAACAGACTTAAAAAAGCTAAAACAAGTCGTAGGGCAACATTAACAGTATTTGATCCTTCAATAGATCAATATATTGATGATGTGCCTAGTATGATAATGGTGGATTATAAAATTCGAAAAAATCAATTATATACCACTGCAATATGGCGAAGTCATGATATTTATGGAAGTTGGATCCAAAATTTCTTTGGTGTTAAAGGACTTAGTAAATATATTGCAAAATGTTTAAATATTAAATTAGGACCAATTATAATCCATTCAATAAGCGCCCATATATATAAAACAAATTATAAAGATGTGGAAAAAATTATTATTTAAACTTATTAAAATCAAAAAAATATTCTAATTAAATATATAAAAAAAATAAATCTATAATTTTACAGCATTCAAAATAGTATGGAAATATAATATTTTTTTTCTATGTTGAATTGATAATAAAAATTGGTAGGATCAGAATTTCAGGGTGTTACAATTTATATTATTCTGTGACTTTCCAATTTCTACAATTTCAGGATTGCGCCCCATTTCAAGCAGAAACTTATTTGTTGTTTCTATCATGTCAACATATGCACTTTTTGTAATTTTACATCCGTTAACAATTGCATAGGGCGGCATTTCTCCGTTCAACTTTTTAAACTCAATTATTTTAGTTACCATTTCTCGGTATTGTTTGAGAGTTAACCTCTCCATTAAATCAACCACTCTTAGTTTTTTTATTATATGTTTTTAAACACATAAATATTTTACGAATTATAATCCATTTTTTTATCCATTATTTCCATTTATTTTCCCTATTTATTTAACTTTTAAATATTTATTTTAACTAATAGGTTAATCTTTAATTTCAACTCTTGCCTCTGGATCAAATGGATTTGTCCTCATTGCAAGGGAAAATAGGTAAGGATAGTTATTCATCAAATATTCCATATATCCCACCCATTCATAGATCATAATATTATACACCCTTTCTATATCAAATTTAAGATGTTGATAATCTGCATGGGTAAGATCATATATACAATCTCTTTTTTCAAGTTCTTCTGTCAGGTGGAAAACAGCCAGTAGTAAATCTGTGAATGTTTCATGTTCAAGAAGATTGGGATTTTCAAGTAATGTTAATAAAAATCCGTGTTTCCCATGAAGAAATTTTTTGGTTTCAATTAAAAATTGTATTGAAACATCATCATTTCCATTAATATCAAGGGAATATTTAGTGTTTACTATATCATTTTTTGCATTGTTAAAATCTCCATCAACCCAATTTCCATTGATTATTAATTTTTTATTAATTTTTCCAGATTTTGAATCAAATTTAGAAATTTCTGTTAAAAGATCAGTTCCTACTTCACTGAAAAACACACCTATTACCATATTAAGTTTTTCAAGGAGAATATTTTTTTCACGTTCACTGATACTTGTTTCAATAATTAAAACAACCAAAAGAACTTCTATTGGAAGAAATGCAAGATCTATTCCCAGATAAAACATTTCTGTTTGGGGTTGTTTAAATATTAAATATTGGATAATATAAAGGATTGCTGAGGATAATATTAATAGAATAGCTATTTTCAAACGCCAACTAATTTTGTTTATGAGTTTCATATTTATCTGTATATTTTTTTTTTTAAATTGGTTTAATTATTTTTTTTATATAGTGATATAATTCTTTTGGAAATAAATTTGATATAATTTTAATTTTGTTTTTTAGCAGAAATTATAGTAATAGGATTTTTTGCAAACATCATTGTACCTCTTTCTATAATTTTTCCTTTACTTATAGATATATCAACCACATCTGGTATTATTGAAAGTTCTTTAAAGGTTGAAATAGCTTCTACACAGGTTTCAAGAAGTATTGCTGTTATAATTATTCTACCATTATTATTTAATTTATTATATCCCTTTTTAATTAATAATGGTAATTTACCACTGCTACCTCCAATAATAAGTAGATCAATATTGGTAAGTTTATCTAATATATCTAAACCATTACCTTCCAAAACTTTTATATTCTCATTTACACAGTGTTTTTTAATATTTTGTCTGGTTATTTCAATGGCTTTATGGTTAATATCAATGGCATAAACATATTTAGCTCTTTTAGCAAATTCTATTGTTAAACCACCAGTTCCACATCCAATATCAACAACAATATCTTGATTAGATACATTTGATTTACATAATACCAAGCATCTTATTTCTTCCTTGGTTGGACCAGGCACATCTGGATTTTTAATAAAATCTTCATCTTTTATCATTGAATTTCCCCAGCCCATCTTTGGAATAAATTATTTTCTACACCTAGAACATCTAATATTTTGCCTATAATAAAATCCACTAAATCATCAATATTTTGGGGTGTATGGTAAAATCCTGGCATTGCAGGTAAAATTATTCCACCTTCTTTGCTTATTTTTAACATATTTTCAAGATGTACAGATCTAAGTGGTGTTTCTCTAGGTACAATTACAAGTTTCCTACGTTCTTTTAATGTAACATCTGCAGCTCTTGTTACTGCATTATTAGCATATCCATTTGCAATTGCTGAAAGTGTTTTCATTGTACATGGAATAATTACCATTGACTCAAATTGGAAGGATCCACTGTTAATTGTAGATGTAAGGTCTTTTGGATGATAATATTCTGTAGCAATTTTTTTTATTTCATCTTCTTTAATTTCCAGTTCATATTCTAGTATAATTTTTGCGGGATCAGATACAACTACTGCAGTATCTTTTCCAAGATCTTTTAAAACTTCAATAAGTCTCTTACCATAAATCACACCACTTGCACCTGTAATTGCTACAACTATCATTATATCACTTTTTAATTTATTAATGTAGATTATTTTTCTTGGTTAAAATATAATTCCAATTATATTAGTAGTTTAACAAATTTATTTTGGAATATCCATATAATCGTGAAATTGGAAATTTTTAATATTAGAATATTCTTCAGGTAAATATACACATAGATCTGCATGGTTAAACCTTGCATCTCTTAATGTACTTACTATGGTAGATATTTCACTTAGATTTAATAATTTGTCATTGGATGATACTTGAGTTTTCATTTCATCAAAGGACGGATAGTCAGGAACATCTACTATAACATATTCTTCTGGAATATTAAGTTCTTCTGATATTTCCCGTTCAAAAGTTTTGATTTTATCAGGTTTTATTTTAAAAACTGCATTAGGATTTTCCAAGGTATCAAGTTTAAGTGAATATACGCTCTTAAAAAGTTTTCTATTATCTAGTCTATGCATCATATCACCTATAAAACCTTTCTGATATCTGGCTTTGATTATAATGTCTAGATCATCGTAGATATAAATATTTTCAGGGTTAATATGTCCTTCTGTAAATAAGTGGTTAAGACATCTTCTAAACATGGAATTTATTATTCTGGTTGTATGATGTTGGTAAACGCTAGGATACATAAAATATCGTGCAAGTAACATGGATTCAGCTGCCTGAACACCTTTAGATTTAAGTATTAAATTATCTTCCAATTTCATATTATATATAAGTCTTTCAACATCTATAACACCATATGCAACACCAGTATAATATGAGTCTCTTAAAAGATAGTCCATTCTATCAACATCAAGGTCTCCTGATATTATCTGTCCAAGTCTGCCTTCTCCACTTATTAATTTAATTATTTCTTTAGGATCACATTTTTCTTCTAGAATATCTGATAAATATGATTCTTTTATAAGTTTGGATGTTAATTCTTCATGTGATTTCTCAAGAACAGATTCAGATACATGTGAAAATGGACCATGACCTGCATCATGTAGTAATGCACATATTCGTAACATTTCCTTTTGATCATTGGAAAGATCCAAGTTATTTGTTAATCGGGAAGCTAGATACATTGTACCAATGGAATGTTCGAATCGTGTGTGATTTGCACCAGGATAAACAAGATATGTAAAACCTAACTGTTTAATCCGTCTAAGTCTTTGAATTTGTGGTGTGTCTATTAATTTAACTTCAAATTCATTTAACTGTAAATTTCCATGTAAGCTATCCCTTATAAATTTCAATTAACCACCTGACATTATTATATTAGTACCATTTTCTGTATGTTCTTCCTTTTTAAAATCTAATTCATATTTAACCCGTTCTATAACATCATTTAAAGCAGCTTTTGTTTCCTGCCGATGTGCTCCTGCAACAACTGCAAGGAATAAAGGATCACCAGGTATGAATTTTCCAATATAATGAATAACTGCTATTTCAACAACTCCATGTTTTTCTTTGATTTCTTTTATTATATTTTGAAGTTCAGCTTTTGTTTCCTGAATATTTGTTGTTGTAAGATCCATTTTTATAGTATTTTTTTCAATATCTTTTCCTCTTACAATTCCTTCAAATGAAAATATAGCTCCACACTCTATAATTCTAGGATTTTCTTTTACATTCTCCATTAAATCATTAATTTTAATGGTTTTAATATCCTTTTCTATAATTTTAACAGTCATTCTTTCTCACATCACATGAATATTATTTATATCTTAGAAATTTTTTATATCCCATCTATTATAAAGGTTTTATTCATCTAATTCTTTATATCCTAAGTTTTGTAACCTTGAAACACCATTTATTTCATCTATAACTTTCACTACTGATTTGGGAACTAAAGATTGCCAATCCTCATTTTTTAACATTCTTCTTCTAACTTCAGTTCCAGAATAAATTTTCCTATTGAATAATGGCGGAACTTTAACAGGATGACCACTTTCTTCAAATAACCTTTGAACAAGAGGATTTCCAGAATAAACAGTTGTAAATGGTGGTGTAAGCATTTTAACATGCGCAACCCAAATAGAGTTACATGAAACATCTTCTATTGGTATAATATAATATTTTGATGCAGGAATACCATTTTCAGTAAGGGCTTTACTAAGCATCATTACTCTTTCACCTGCAGTAAAAGGATCCTTAGTTTTATGACTTAATTGAGCACTTCCCACCCCTATAATAACTTCATTAACATCTTCAAATATTCTTTTTATCACATCTAGATGTCCGTCATGAACTGGTTGCATTCTACCTACTAATAAGCCCCGCATAAAATATCACCATCTTTTTTTTATAAATATCTAAAATTTTCTGTAATTAATATTTACAGAATCAGATTGACTTTATTATGGTTATGTATTTCAAAATAAATATCTTTTATTATTCCAGGAATTATTTCTTATAAAAATGAATATTTTATATGTTATTATTCTTTATTTTGGATAATAAAGGAACAATAATTATCTCCAAGTGCATAGCATTTAGTTTCATTAACAATTTGTTCATCATTGAAATGAGCAGAAAATACAGATTTTAATATTCCTGAAT
>JAQVTJ010000089.1 GCA_028700095.1 Methanobacterium sp.
TTTTAATTAATTTTTCTTTATATAAAAATACTTCAGGTCCACATATGGGGCAACAGGTTGCTTCTGCATGGTATCTGCGATCATTGGGATCAGTGTATTCAACTGTACAATCTTCACATAGAGGAAAATCTTTCATGGAAGTACGGACACGATCATATGGTGTTGAATTTATAACAGTGAAACGCGGACCACAATCTGTACATGCAATAAATGGATAGTTATGTCGACTATCATTATTATTGAACACTTCTTCCATACAATTACCACATGTTGCAATATCAGGAGGTATTATAGAAGAACCAGAGAAATTTTCTGAACTTTCAAGAATTGTAAAATCATTATATTGAGATGAAATTCCATGTTCTAACCATTCTATTTCAAGTGAAGTTATTTCAGATATTGGTGGTTTATCTTTTTTTAAATTATTAATAAATGTATTAATGTCATATGTTGATCCTTCCACTACAATTTCAACAATATTCCCTAAATTACGTACATATCCATTGATTCCTGTTTTATGAGCTATCCTATAAACTGTAGGTCTAAAACCCACTCCTTGAACTATTCCTTGTACCAATATTCTGGCTTTTTCCAAAATTCACACCCCTGAATTTCTTTCAAAGATTTTTATATAATATATTATTAATTTTTTTAATTATTATTTATTATCTTCTATATTATCTTTAGGAATATATGTAGCATAAAAACCATCTGTATCTGCATAAATAGCTTCAAAACCATATTTTTTTGCTTGTTCCATTGTTTTTTTAATAAAATCTCTTCCCCAGGCAGTTACTGCTTCGGCACATTCTATTCTATACCATCTAAATCTGGAATATCCATAAACACCATACATTGAATTTGCTAATCTTTTAAGTGCTTGTTGTTGAACATCTAATACCTGTTTTTCCTGTGAATTTACTGCATTTTTCATTTGGGTTTTAAGTTTTACTCTTTGTTTTAAAATATTTCCAATTATTGATGGAACAAAACCAACAGGTTCTTTTAGGAATTTATGACCTACTTCTGGTGCTATATAACAATTGTCTTTATCACATTCTTCAACTAATGTGTCTGGTGAAACATTTTTAGAAATTATTATACTGGGATATAGGCTTCTGAAATCGAAAGAAACAATATTTTCATGTAAACCTTTAACAGGGTCCTTTACATAGCCACCTGCAGCTTTTTTACCTCTTCTTTCAGAATATTGTGATGAAGATGGTTTGTTAGGTACCATATCACCTATTTCATAAGCTTTTCTAATAAGATACCATTCAATCATCTGTCCAGTGGCCATTCTAGCTATGTCAAAGAATGGTTGGCCAACTATTCTTGTAAATTCCATACTTAAAGGTAACATTTTTTCCCCAATTTCAGTAACTGCAACAGCATCATCAAGTGAATATTTAAAGAGCTTCTCTAGTTTTTCACCACCATCATCCCAGTATTCAAATATTTCATCCCCAGGAATATCCTCTTTTTTCACACCAAACAACTCTTTATAAACCCTTTCCAATGTATAACGATCTAATTGTAGATATCTTCTCATTAAAAGATAAAGATCAACATGTATTCTTCCTTTTACAAGTGCAGAATTTGTATATCCTCTTCTCATAAACTTCAAACCTGATCCATCTGTTCCAATTCCTAATTTCACATTAAGCTTAGCTGCTCTATCACGTATATATGGCATATCAAAGTTATCAGAATTATAACCAATTAAAAGATCAGGATTTTCTGATTTGATTATTTCAACAAATCTTTGAAGCATATGTGCTTCTGTTTTAAGTGTTTCAACATAGTTTAATGGGGATTTTTTGGTTGAAAGAACCTTTTGCAACCCATAATTACTTGAAAGACTAATCATTATAATTGGATCTTCCTCTGCTTGAGGCATTCCCTTGGGATTACGCACCTCTATATCAAAACTTAATGTTTTTAATACTGGAAATTCTGAATTTATTGGTTTGGGTTTATTATTTATTTCAAAAACACAAACATCACTTTCAAATATAAAATTAATTGAATTTTCATCAAGACATTGTCCTTCAACTTCTATTTCAGCCATTGGAAATATTGCATTGTCAATTAAATATCTTCGATAAAATGGAATATCATGTTCCAATATATTATTAACAGAATTAAGATCCCTTATTTTATCCCTTAATTTAGGAACATCTTGCGGATGGTTGAATGTGATTTTTAAAAAATTTTTAATCTCACCCATATATCTTTTACATGTCCAATCAACCATTTTAATATCATCAAATCTATTTAGATCTTCTATACATTTCTCTTCTTCATTAGGAATAATATAAATATAGGGTTTAAAATGTTTATCTAGTACAATTAATGATTTACCATTTTTATCATCCTTATCTTTACCGAACATTCTAATAACTGCTTTATCATCTTCGGTTATGTAATCTATATCCAGAAGCACAAATCTTTTAATCTCCATAAACTTTTATTTATAGTGTAAAGGTTATATAGGTTGTTAAATCCAGATAATAGATAGCATTGTTTGTGTCTAAATATTAGATCCAAAATGTTAAAAACCCTTTTAAAGGATGTATAATATGGGGAGTTAAATTTATGAATATTCAAAGTTTTGATTTAAATAAACATGATGTTAATAAAATTGCTTTACTAATCTATGAAACAGATAAAAATCTTTTTTCAACATTTCTTGATAAAAATCCTGATAATGCTGTTAAAAAACTTAAAAAACTGATATTAGCAGGTAATAATTGTTATGGTAAAGAAAATTTATATATCCATGAAAACCAGAATGGGGAAATTAGGGGAATTATAGTTGCATTTAGAGGAGATGAAATAAAATTTATTAATGAAGCAAAGGTTTTCAAAAATACCATGAAATTTTTGGATTTTTTAAAACTTACATTTGTTAAACCAGTCTATGATAAAATTACAGCATCATCAATTGAATATGATGATTTTTATATAGGTAATTTGGTTGTAGCACCGGAATTTCGAGGTCAAGGTATTGGAACAGAATTGCTTAAAATTTCATTTGAACTTGCACATGATAAAAACTGTAAAAGAGTTTTATTGGATGTTTTATTGGAAAATGAAAGGGCAAAAAATTTGTATGATAGAATAGGATTTAAAGTTTGCAGTGAAAAGAGTTTTAAATGGATTGGTAAAGATGAGGGTACCTATGGAATGGAATATTTTTTAGATAAATAATAAATAAAAATTAGATTTTTTTTTATATAATATATAATATTAATAAATTTCAGATATTATAACCAAATCTCCAGTTTTAGCTTTCATATATAATATTTAAATAAATCTTCTAATGTAAATTGGAATTTTATTTAAGTAGAATTTAGAAAATTATAGGTTGATCCTAATTGATGTCACTAGAAAAGTTATACATAAAAGAAGTGGGTGTTGAGAATTCAGAAACTATAATATTTATTCATAGTGGAACTATGGCAAGTTGGATGTATGATGAACAGATAAAAGCTTTTAGGGATTATCATTGTTTAATTCCGGATCTTCCAGAACATGGACAAAGTATTGGTGTGAAACCATTTACAATAAAAGATTCAGCAGAAAAAATAATCACTATTATAGAGAACAAAGCACATAATGGAAAAGCTCATCTTGTTGGAATTTCATTAGGTGGACAGATTATATTACAGATTTTAAGTATCAAACCCAATATTGTTGAAGATGCATTTATTAGTGGTACACTTACATGTACAATACCAGAAACTGAAACATTTTTAAAACTTCTTAATTATACAACCAGAACATATGCACCTGTAATGGGTACTGATTTTTTTATAAAAGCTAACATGCGAAGTTATAACATGCCCAAGCATTTTTTTAATAATTTCAAGAAATCAACACAAATTATTAACCCTGATGCTTTTAAAAGAATATTAGCAGAAAATATGTTATTTAAACTGCCGGATGATCTTATAAATGTTAAAACACCAGTTCTTGTAATGGCTGGTGAGAAAGATTATAGGATTATACAAAAATCAGCCTATAATTTAATAAAAACATTAAAAAATTCCCAAGGATACATAGCTCCTAGAGTAGGACATTTATGGAATTTAGAATCTCCAAATCTTTTTAATAAAATATTGAAATATTGGATGAATAATATTGATATGAATGATATTTTATTAAAATTCTAATTATATTGAATATTCTATGATCCAAAATTCATATTAAATATCCATATAATAGAATGATTATTTTTTATAAAAAAAAATATAAAAAGGGAGATGCATGGAATATGTTACCTAAAGTGATAATCTACAATACAATCAGTTTAGATGGTGCTTTAAACTTTTTTAATTATAATTCAAAATATTATTATGAAATTGCATCTAAATTAGATATTGACGCAGTTTTAATGGGCAGCAATACTCTTCTTAAAGAAATTAATAGTGAAACAGGGGAGTTATATAACTGGAAAAATTTAGGATATGAAATAGAGCCGATTTCTTTGCTTGTTGTGCCGGATAGTGAAGGAAAAATACGAATCTGGAGTAAAGTGCTTGAAATACCTTTTGTTAATGATATTCTAGTCTTATGTTCTAGATCTACTCCACAGGAATATATGAATTTCCTAGATGAGCTGGATATTAAATATATGATTATTGGATATGGCCAAGTTAATTTTAATATAGCACTTGAGGAATTAAACATACAATTTGGTATTAAATCTCTACGTGTTAACAGTGGAGGTACTTTAAATGGAATACTTTTACAGGATGATTTAGCAGATGAACTTTGTATACTTTTAAATCCAGTTATAGGTGGCACATCAACAAATCCTATTTATACAACATCTAACTTGGAAAATCCTGGTAAAGCAATAGATTTGAAACTTATTAAAGTTGAACAACTGAAAAATGAAATAATTTTTTTACAATATAGGGTGATGAAATATCAATTTTAAAAAAAATATATCTAAAATAAATTCTAATACATATACTTTTCTAATTATTTTCTAAAAAAAAATGATAAAATAAATAAAAAAATAGTAGTAGAATAAAAAGATGTATTTAAAAAACTTTTTTTTTATATAATTATTATAGGTATAAGATAGTTTTTAAGAATTTAATATTAATAACCAATATTTGATTATAAGTTTTAGAGGATGGGAATTTAATGAAAAAAATAGGAATTATAGGCTATGGAAATATGGGAAAAGTAATTTTAGACGGTTTTTTAGCTTCAAATATATTAAAACCTGATGATATTATTGTATCAACAAGAAAAATATTTAAACTAGATGAACTGAAACAGAAGTACCCTGGATTGGAGGTTGTATCATCTAATATAATAACTGCATCTAAATCTGATATACTATTTTTATTTGTTGGCACATCAGATATTAAAGATGTTATTGAAGAAATAAATGAATATATATCAACAAATACCTATATTATTTATATATCTGCAGCATTGACAATAGATAGTGTTGAAAAGATTTTTAATGGTAAAATAACAAAAATTATACCATCAATTACATCACAAGTATTAAATGGAGTGTCTTTGCTTTGTCATAATCCATTGGTTAGTAGGGAAGAAGCAAATTATATAGAAAATCTTTTTAATAACCTAGGCACTGTTAAAATTGTAGATGAATCAGATATGGATGTTGGGGCAGATATTACTAGTTGTTCACCTGCATTTATATCTAAATTATTAATGGAATTTGCATTAACAGCATCTCAAAATAGTGGATTTACAATGGAAGAAGCAGAAGAAATGATAATAAAAACATTTTATGGAACTTCAAAACTACTTTATGAGAATAAAATAAGTTTAGAAGATTTAATATCTTCTGTTGCTACAAAAGGAGGAATAACAGAAGAAGGTATTAAAATATTGGATTCTGAAATGCCTCAAATATTTAACAAACTTTTCCATAAAACCATTGAGAAACATGAAATAATTAAAAAACAACTTAAAGAACATTATTAAATTTATATAAATAAAAGATTAAATTATACTTGAAATATAAGCAGATGTTTAATTTACCAATTAATTATATAAACTGGTTTAATGATATAAGATCGAAGAGTAAAAATAGAAAAAAATATATACTCTGAGTTTATTTGTATCTCTAGATTTTTTTGGTATAAAAATTTTTAGTGAAATCAGATTTTTAAAGGTAAAAAAAATGAAAAATATCATACTTCTCTCAATGCTTTTGGTGATGTTTATGGGAGTAGTCTATGGTGCTATTGTTGCAACTGGAGGTGAACATGCAGATATGACTGGAAATGTTGTTGGTGTATGTGTATATGATAATAACTCCCTAGATTCAAATTCCATACTAATTGAAGGTGTTGTAGCACATGGTAATCAATATGGTAATATTTCTGTAAGGATAACAGATGACACACAAATTTTCTTTAAGGAGGGAAATAAACGTAGATCTGCATCATTTGAAAATATTAAACCTGGACAAAATGTTGCTGTCACATTCAAAGGACCCATACTTCAATCATATCCTCCACAAGCAACTGGAAGAGAGTTAATAATTAAGGATTAATAATAAAATAGAAATTATTATATTTTCATATATACATTTATAAAAAAAAATTTACTTATGGAAATTATTAAATAGAATATTTTTCCATATTATATACATAAGGTTTAAATATTAACAGCACTCAATTATATCTACCTTGCCAAGGTAGCTTAGAGGCGAAGCGGTGGACTGCAGATCCATTACACGGGAGTTCAAATCTCTCCCTTGGCTTAAATACATTATATGTATTTTGGTATAATATAAAACCTCATTATGGGGTCATAGTGTAATCTGGCTATCATCTGGGACTCCAGTTGTCTTTGAAGAAAGTGCGCACTCTGACGGAAAAGTATGATGACCAATTGGAGTACTGAGACAAGAGAAATCCTAGGATCTGGGTTCAAATCCCGGTGACCCCATTTTATTTATTATATATTTTTGTAAAATAAAATCTTATTTTTTTTTGGAATAATAATATAAAATTCAACTATTTTTATCTAGAATTTAATTTATATTAACATATAAATTTGTATAATTAATTAAAAAAAAGGTGATAAAATTTGGAGATGGATGATACTATTATAATCGAGGGAAAGGGATATGATTCTAATATTTATATCTTCCAAGATGTTATTGTTGACACTGGAACAGGAGATAACATTCAATATATCAAGGA
>JAQVTJ010000009.1 GCA_028700095.1 Methanobacterium sp.
CCCTATTGTACAGGGTATATCTTATGGAAACTAAAAACCCATATCACAAATAAAATCTACTAAAAAACATTTTACACAGGTTTTATATTATTTAGGACTTATAAAAAGATTTTCTAATAAATATTAACTGTTTATATTAATCATTTATATTATCCAATTCCCATCACTTATTCAAAAAAAAATAAAACTTGTAAAAAAACATAATTATACAGGGGAATCTTTAGTTTATATAATATGTTTAGGGATATTTAAACACCATAATAGGAGGTTTTAGATGTTTGTGGAATTGAAATTAAAAGAAATTAATTTAAAAAAAAATAGATTATTTTAGATTATCAAAATTTTTAAAAGAGATCTATATATCTAAATTTTTAGAGGATTTGAGTTGAACCAAGATCTTCTTTAAGAATGTTTAAAACGGTTTGGGTGTAAGTTCTTTGAACATCAGGTTCTTTTAAGAGATTTTTAACAAATTCATCTAGTTCAGAGGTGTCTTTAAATCTTGCAACAATAATGGCATCAAATTCTCCTGTAACATCATACATACATAATACATTTTTATTGTAAGATGTTTTATTTTCCCAATTTCTTAGAGCTCCACCTTTAACACGGACTCCTATAATGGTTGTAAAAGCATATCCTAGTTTACTATGGTCAATTACAGGTGCAAATTTTTTAATAATTCCTGATTTCATCAATTTTTCAATTCTATTGTGAACTGTACCTATTGAAATGTCTAGTTTTCGTGATATTTTTCTGTAAGACATTCTTCCATCTTCATTAAAGAGGTTTAATATCTTTTTATCTGTTTCATCAACTTTAATTGATAATTTTTTAGTTGTCTTTTTCATATATTCCACCATTAAATGAACATTGTTTATATATTATTATATTATGCCATAATTAAATATTCGTTATCTATAATTTTTTAAATATATTTAAATATATTCAATTAGCAGAAAATTAATATCCTATTAAACCAATAAAAGAAGGAAACTTTCTTATTAACATGTTTTATGGATTGTTATAAACATATTTTATAAATCTATAAAAAGCAGATTCATTATCAATATAGGCTAAAAAGACTTTTTTACTTTATTAGAGTATATATAAAATTCAAAAAAAAATAAATAGGTTTATATAAAAAAAATTTTTTTTATTTTTTATTCTAAAGGTTTGGTTGTTTCTATTGCTTCCTTAAATAACAGAGCAATAGCACGAGATCCGAATATTGTTAGATATGGGATAATTAACAATATACCTATTAATATGATTAATGTTAATGCTCCTATTACAAATCCAATCATCCCAATAATTGCAATAACAATATATGTTGCAATATATTTTTCCCATCCTATTCTTGCGATATGGTCAAGAATTTCATTGAAACGGAAAGCAGCACCTAGATCTCCATCATAATAAGCCATATTTGCGATTGCAATTACTTCAATTAACCCTATAACCATTGCTATGATTATATAAACAATATATCCTAATATGAAAGCAAATAACATAGCCGGATTAAGACTTATACCAGTATGTGCTGTATCTCCTGTTAATAATCCTACAAGAAGGCCTATTATTCCAACAGGAATTGCATATATAATTGCCACTAAAAACATTTTAATACCATCAATAAACATCTCCCCAATCCCATCAAAATCAGGCAGTTCATCAATTCCAGCAATTGTGGCTTTAATAATTCTTAAAATATATCCATAAATTAAAAACATTGGCAAAACTAAAAACGAAGTTATTATTATAATTCCCAACATAAACACCTTAACCCAACTTGAGGATGGGTATTTAATTGAGTCAGATACTATATCACTGATATCCATATTTTTTTTCCTCCATTAACTTTTGCTACATGCCAATATTTTATTATTAATTACTTCCCCATATAAACATTTTAAAAATAATATAAATTAAAAAGATAATTGAATTAAATAATAAAATATTTTCCCATATTCTATTTTAAGATTTTATATTAATGAGCCTAATTTTAAAAAAATATATGATGATACAATTGAAATTATCAAAAAAAGAATATATAAGAATTATGTGTATATTTAATTAGTTTAAAAGCTGTTTTAAATCAATTATAATATTTTTAAGCTCATCTATATTGGCATTTGTTTTTAAGGATGTGGGACTGAAATGTGTTCTTGAAACAAAAAATCCTTCCTTTATAAGCAAATCTATAATATCTATAAGTGGAGGTGCACTTGTTTTTAAATTTTTACAAACCTTATGTATTTCAAAATAGGTTACAGGGGCATTTGCTTCTTTAATACATATATCTAAAAGTTTATTAGCACTATCTTCTTTGTTTAATGTTAATTTAGTAATAATATCTTTCATTAAACATATAAAATCTTGATCATACATTTCACCACACCATAAAGGCCCACCAACCTTAAAAATACCGCCACAAACAGGACATTTACCTGGAATAATTGGAGTTAAATCCTTAAACACAATTCTGTTTAAACAATTTTTACAATGAGCAATATATCCCAATGATTTCAATGATTCATCTGTATTTGCAGCGCCTTTTCCAATTACTGCATAAATTCTCATGTAATGTTCAGTGCTATGTGAAAATTTAACTTCAATATATTTTTTATATTTTGCAAAGATTCTGGCAATAAAACCTACAAGTATTCTCAAACCATTCTCATGACAATATTCTGTTTTTAATGGTACAGCACCATATTTACGGACACATGGCTCTGTATAAGTTCCACAGAGTGCTGATGTGTCTGTTGCAGTTATACAAATCATCCCTTCAGATTTTAGACTTGCAGCAGCAGATTCAACAAAGTATGAGGGTGTTCCAAAGGGATCTATATCTATTACATCAAATTTTCCTTTACATTTTCTAAGAATTATATTTGCATCTTCTTTACAAACCATCACATTATCTAATTTATTAAGTGTGATATTTTCTTTTGATAATTCAACTGCTAATGGATTTAAATCATTTATAACAGCTTTTTGCACACCATCAATTTCTTTCGCATATCTTATGCCTCTAATACCTGTTCCTGTAAAAATATCACAAACAGAAATATCATGATCAACCAATTCTTTAAAAGCAGATATGGCTGCAACTGAAAGATCTCTATTTAACTCCATGGCAGGATTATAGAATACAGGGGCTTTTGCTGTGATTTTTTCAAATTTCGGAACTTTGATTATAACTTTTCCTTCATAAATTATTTTGCTGTCCATATATTCCCGCCTTTTTTTTACAAAAAGATATTATTCATATTATTTTTAATTAAATTTAACCATCCAAAATTAATTAGAATATATTATAGTATAAAAAATATATGTTATATAAAATCTATTAACTTACCAAATAAATAGTTATTATAAAATTATTTATTTAAAGAAAATAGAAATTAATTTATACTAAAATAAGTTTTTCTTATATAATCTATTAATATGGGATATGAGTATTATATAAGACTAATATAATAAATCAATGAAATAATAAAATATTTTTAATTTAATTAATTTCTTTTAATGATCCAGTAAAAAAAAATAAAAATTCATATTAATATGTGGATATTTAACTTTATATTGAAAAGAATTTAAATTTCTTTTTTTTAGTTGGACTTATAAAATATTTAATATTTAGGTGATATTAGAATGATACCAATTGCTAAACCAAGTATAGCTGATGATGAAATAGAGGAAGTAGTAAAAGTATTAAAATCAGGGTTTATTGCACAGGGCCCTAAAGTAGCAGAATTTGAAGAAAAATTTGCAGAATATATTGGAGTAAAACATGGTGTTGCAGTAAGCTCTGGAACAACAGCATTACACATTGCACTTCTTGCTGCAGATATTGGCCAAAATGATGAGGTAATAACAACACCATTCACATTTGCTGCAACAGGAAATTCTGTGTTATATGTAGGTGCAAAGCCTGTTTTTATTGATATTGACAGTAAAACATATAATTTAAACCCTGAAAATATAGAAAGAGCAATTACAGATAAAACTAAAGCTATAATGCCTGTTCATCTTTATGGACAACCCGCAGAAATGGATTCTATTAAAAAAATTGCAGAAAATTATGATTTAATTGTTATTGAAGATGCAGCACAAGCTCATGGTGCTATTTACAAAGGCAAGAAAACTGGTTCTCTGGGGGATATGGGATGTTTCAGTTTTTATCCAACTAAAAATATGACAACTGGTGAAGGAGGTATTATAACAACAGACAATGAAGAAATAGCTGAAAAAGCACGTGTACTAAGGTCTCATGGAGAAAGTGAACGTTACACTCATGTTGTATTGGGTTATAATTTCAGAATGACAGATATTGCTGCTGGAATAGGAATTGTTCAGCTTAAAAGGCTTGATAAATTTAATGAAAGAAGAATAGAGAATGCAAAATATTTAACTGAACAAATTAATAAAATTAATGGTATTACCACTCCATTTGTAGCTTCTCAATCCACACATGTTTATCATCAATATACTATTAGAGTTGAAAAATCAAGAGATGAACTAATAGAGTTCCTGAATAAGGAAGGTATTGGAACAGGTATACATTATCCTACACCAATTTATAACCAAAAATTATATCAAGATCTTGGATTTAGTGCAACATGCCCAGAAACTGAGGCAGCATCAGCAGAAGTTCTTTCACTACCAGTTCATCCATTATTAGAAAAAAATGATTTGGAAAAAATAGTTTCGGTGCTTAGGGAAGCATCAAAACAAATTAATTTATTTTAAAATATTTCCATCTTTTTCTATAATTATATTATATATTTCAACCACTAGTTGGATTATCATAACTTCTGAGTTACTGATGTTATTTTATCTTTACTTGTTTTATTTTTATCCCGTCTTTCATCTATTAATACTGGTTGCAACCCTTTCTACACCTGTATTAAACACAGCTTCATGAGCAGCTTTTAAGGCAATAAATATTTTATCCAAATCTTCAGTTTCTATTATAGTTCCCATACCAGTTAATTCATATTTTATTCCCGTATTATTTAATGCTTTAACAGCAGCAGCAATATATTCACTAAGACTAGTTTCATTTGTTCCAATTGGAATAATAGTAAGTTCAGCGGTTATCATACTCTTATTTATGTTCTTGTTACAATATATTTTTTTATGAAATCACTTGATCCATATGAGTTCAACCAATATATAATGAATCAAGCATTGGAAGTTATAACAGATTATAAACTTATCAAACCAAAGGATAAGGTTGCAGTAGGACTTTCCGGTGGGAAGGATAGTATTTTAACATTACATATTCTAGCAGGTTTGGTTGATGAATTAGATTTTGAGTTGGTGGCAATTTCCATTGATGAAGGAATTTCAGGGTATAGAAATAAAGGAATAGATGTTGCTAGGAGTATTGCTTTAAAATTAGATATTGAACTTGTGGAAGGATCATTTATTGAAGAATTTGGTTTTACATTGGATGATATAACAGATCTATATCCAAGTGTATGTATACCTTGTGGAGTGTTCAGACGATATCTTTTAAATAAAATTTCAAATAAATTAGGAGCAGATAAACTTGCAACTGGACATAATCTGGATGATGAAATCCAGTCCTTTTTAATGAGTTTTTCAAAAGCTGAGCTTAGAAGATTTTCTAAATTCGGCCCTAAACTTGATAAAATACATCCAAAACTTGTGCCTAGAATAAAACCTTTATGGAAAATTCCAGAGAAGGATGTTGGAATATGGGCTGTTATAAATGGAGTAGATGTTCATTTTGCAGAATGTCCATATTCACATACATCTCTAAGGGCTAAGATAAAAAATTATTTAAATCAATTGGAAAGTGAAAGAAAAGGAACTAAATTATCCATACTCCAATCCTTTTCTAAAACTTTTAACTTCCAAAAAAAAGAAATAATTATTGGACAATGCAAAAAATGTGGTGAAGCTTCCTCATTAAATATATGTAAAGCATGTGAAATGGTTCATGATATTAGAAATCATAACAATATAAAAAAATAAATTTTAAATTAAAAAAAAATAAAATTTTTAAGATTCATTTAATTATTATAATATTAATTTTTATCGTTTATTAGGGATTTTATCTGCGGTTGTGAAGAAAGCTTTACCATATTCTTCTTCCTGTAATTTTCTGACCATATCTGAAGCTTGTTCAATATTTTCTATCTTGGAAATGACTCTTCGCTCTTTAACTTTAAGATTTTTGCCACAAACACATTTTTTAGTAGCAACCTTTTCCTTGGAATATACTGCTCTCCCACAATCACATCTATAAACTAAATACATTCTACACCATCATTATATATTTTTTAATAAATTAAATTAATATAATACAAACCTTTTTTTTTATACAGTATAGATCTATATTAATATTTCTTACCAAATAAATCTAATTAAAAATGAACTTATCTAAAGGTTTTATAAGGCTTAAATAGATATAATATAATTTATTGCCTGTTTTTCCAGTGAGTTATCATATTTAAAAATCCTTCTAAACTTTTTTTTGGGTATTTTAAAGTTTATTTAAAATCCAAAGGTTTTGGAGAATAATGGAAATATTACTTTGGATATTGCTAGGAATAATCCAATTGAAGCTCCTATATTAGTACCTACCATGATTATAATTACTCTAAATAGGTTGTTATCCCATAATTCCTGGAAACTGTCTATTTTGGTTATGTTTACAGCGTCATCCATTGATATATGTCTCATTTTTGCTTCTACTATTCCTGAGAAAAAACCTGCTGCAAGAAGAGGATGGAGTGTTGTTAATGGTGCAACAATAAATGCAATTATTGCAGAATATATCTTTGAACCTGATAATATACAACCTAAAAATGAGAAACTACCTGTTATTAATATAAATTTAAATATACTAGTTTCAATATTTATACCTTTTATCAGGGCTAATACAAATATTAATACAAATATGATTGGTATTGAAAATAATATAAGTTTACCTAATGGTATTCTTGATTTTTTAATTGTTAAAAGTCCTTCAATTGGTGGGATTTGTTGGGGATGTTCTAAATATTCTTTTATCCCTTTTTTATGTCCTGCTCCAACAACTGCCACTATATTTTCTCCATCTATATTTCTAAGCATATTGGCCATGTAAGCATCTCTTTCAGATACAAGAACATTATAGGCTTTAGGGGACATTTCCTTAAAATATTTCATTACTTCTGCTATTGTGTTTTCATCTTTAATACTTTCAACATCATCTAGTTCATCTTTACTGAAAAATGATGCTATTATTCCAAATACAAATTTAGCCTTTTCAATGAAGCTCATTTCATTAAGTGCTCTTTTTAATGTTATGTTAATATCTCGATCAATTAAGGCTATCTTTGCACCAATCTCTTCTGCTGTTTCAATGGCAATAATCATTTCAGAACCAGGTTTAACACCTAAGTTATCCCCAATTTTTCTTTGTAGATATGATAGGAATATACTTACTAAAAAAATGCTTAATTTATCTTTTTTAATAATATCTTTAATATTTATATTTGATTTTGTTTTTCCATTCTTTTCTGCTATCATATTCTGATAACGGTTCATATCCAGTTCAACAGCCACAATATCTGGCTGGTTGAGCAATATAGCTTGTTTAACTTCTTTTACGCTTTCTTTTGATACATGAGCTGTACCAATTATTTTTAAATTTTCTTGTGCCATTATTATCACACATTAATATTATGGTAATTTGTATTATTTTATTTTGTTTGATAAAAAAAAATTATTTGTTAAAAAATTATAAATAAAGAAAATAATATTAGTTTTTCTAAATTAAATAAATAATTATACTACATATTATATTATTTAATTAGATTTTATTCTTCCATTTTCATATAATGGAACTGTATCATATATATTTCGTTTAAGGCAAAAATCAACATCATTGCCAAGCCCTAATTCACCAAGTCTACGTGCTGATCTTGAATTTTTAATAACATTTTGAACCATATCCCTATTTCTAGATGCCATATATGCTGCAATTGCCATTTCATCAAGTTTTTGGTTGGTTAAATTAGATATTATTTCTCCTGCTCCTAGAAAATCTTCTATTGCAAAAGTTCCTTCTACACCTGCCATTACAATTTCTATATGGTTTTCTGCAAGATTTAAAGCAGTTTTTGCAACGGATTTTGCATTTACAAATGAACCTATCAATATTTTTGACTGCATACTATCCATTATACGAGTTCCATTACTTGTGGTAATAACTAAAACATCTCCTTCAAAGTTAGAGATCTTTATAGGTGAATTTCCTGTATCAAACCCTTTAATAGGTGCTCCTCTTCTTTCACCGGCCAAAACAGCACCATATTTTTCAGCAAAATTACTAGCATCTTCAATAGTTTTCACGGGTATAATGGTGTTAAAAGTTTTCATTGCAACAGTTATTGTGGTACTTGCCCTTAAAACATCCACCATAATTGCAACATCTTTTGAATATGATTTATCCAAGCTCAATGATACTTTCATTTTAATACACCTATAAAAATTAGGATTAATAGAATATAATTTAAAATTTATGCAATATTTTTCCTTAAGCAAATGTAAAAGGATTTATTTATATCTATTTTAAATTCTTTAACAATATTAATATATATTCACATATAAAAAAAAGGGCATTAAAAACATATATATCATTCTAATATGTTGTTAAACTTCTTTTATATCTGAAATAGATACTTTTTTGGTTTGATCTAGTTAAATAATAGAAAAACTTCCCCAAACCTTTTTGAAACCTTTATAATAGATATTTATTTAGGTTGTTATATATATTTTTAGGAGTTTAGATAATCTATAGGATTTTTAAAGTATAATATTACAATGAGATATATAAATTTTAAATGTTATACCTAAAATTTTAAGATGGTATTAAATTCTATTAAATATAATTATATAACTAGTTAATTTACTAATAAATGTGGTTAAGATGAATATAGTAGCAACACCCATGTGTAAGGATGTCCTGGAACTTGCAGGTATCAAGAAGTTTGATATAAGTTCACACCCAGATTCTACAGATGCTGATATAGCTGTAATTTTATCTGAAACAAATACAGTTATGAAATCTGTGAAACTAAAATTAAATACCTTTTCACAGATTAAAGAGAGTGTTGAAATGCTTCAGGATATATTTGAAATTAATGAAGTTGAAAAACTTTCTTTTAAAATAAATATTAATAAATTAGAAAATCAAAAAATAAAAGTTAGAGTATATTCAAATTTTCTTAGGGATATAGTAGAAGATATGGGTTATTCTCTTGTATCTCAAGATCAAAATTATGATTATATTGTTTACCCTGATTATATGAGAAATAAATTATCAGATATACTTTTAACAAGGGATAATGTAGTTGAAATACCTACCCATAAAAAAGCACCTGAAAATCCTATTAAAAGAGCTGAAATGCGATATAAACTTCTGGAGAAAAAAATATGTATGAAACCTTGACTTATACCGGTGGAATTCACAAGCATGATGAAATGATCGAGCTTATTGAAGATCTTGGAGGTTTCGTTTTACAGGAAAATATTAGTCAGATGGACTTAGTATTAACTTTAGCTATACCTATTGAAGATGTTGAAAAGATCAAAGAAAAGGCTAAAGAACTTCTTGGAACTGTAAAAATAGCTCCAATGGCAGGTACAGAAATAGCAATTGTTTCTCCTACTTTGGCACGTCAACATTTACCACATTCTGCATGTGATATATCAGAATATCTTAGAAGATATGGTGCAAAGGATAATATGATTGGTCTTTCAAGAGGTGCAGGCAAGGGAATATCACGAATATCAGAGGATGAAAAAAAACTTATAGAAGAACATGATCTTGTAGTATTTGCACTTGGAAGTTTTAGAGAATGTATAACACATAAAACTCATTTATTTGAAGATATTGAAATACCAGTAGTTGTGACTGGAGCGCCTGACATAGATTTGGAAGATATTCCTGGAGCAGAAGCATATGTAGGGGGTTTGGGAAGAATTCCTCGAAGACTTAAAAGAGGGGAAAATATAAGGGCCCTTAAAAAACTTGTAGAAGTGGTTGAAGAAATTCTTGACGGACGAAAAAGAGAAATAATGGATGATCCACCAATAGTACCACCAGTACTTGTTAAAAGAGAAATCGAAAACCAAATATCTGCAATTAAAGAAGTATATTCACCGCTTCCTGTTGTAAGTCAATTAATGGGTGTAAGAGTTAAACTCAAATATGATGACTATCACCAAGAAATTGAAGATGTAATTGTAAGTGATCACCGCCTTGGAGATATAGCTGAAATTGTAAAGTCTAAAATGTATGATTACACACTTGTAAAACTTCTTTCTGAAACCTCAATAATTTGATACAAACCCCACACCTAGGAAAATATTAAATGAAAACAGTTCTTAGAGTTGCAGGAACCATAACCATATTTTTATTTGGATTTTTTGCAATTAACTACTGTATTTTCTATGTAATTGCAACTTTATTCAATATAAAGCCCGGTTTAATTTTTTATACATTACTTATCATTGCAGTTGTTTCTTATCCACTATCAACTCTAGGTGGAAGAATTGTTTCCAACAGATATATAAGAATTTTCTATATAATAGCTTCATCATGGATGGGAATTTCTTTTTATCTACTAACTTTTATTTGAATTTATTGGATATTATCGTTATTCTATAATATTCCCAATGAAATTGCAGGAATTATAATTATTTTATTAACTTTAATATTAAGCATATATTCATTTATTAATAGCCAATATTTAGTTGTAAAACATATTGAAATACCTTTAAAACATTTAAAAAAGGATTTAAAAGTTGTACAGCTTTCAGATATACATATTGGTGCTGTAAGAAATTCAAGTTATATTGAAAAGATTGTTAAAAAAACAAATAAATTAAATCCGGAAATAATTTTTATAACCGGAGACATGGTTGATGGAAGTGTAAGATTAGATACAACCACATTTAATGTAATAAATAAATTAAAAGCTCCAATTTTTTTTATAAATGGGAATCATGAAATATATGAAGGATTAGATGAGATTTTCAGGATTTTGAAAAAAACTAATATGAAAATTTTAAGAGATGAATTATATGAATATAATGGAATTCAAATAATTGGTATTGAATATTCCTATAAATCTAACCATATGAAAAAAGTGATTTCACAACTTAAAATAAATTCTGAAATTCCTTTAATATTATTATATCATCTTCCTCATGGTTTAAACAGTTGCAAATGCAAATATAGGATTACAACTTTCAGGCCATACACATGCAGGGCAAATATTCCCATTTAACTATCTGGCAAAGTTAGTATTTAGATATACGCACGGAATTTATACATATAATGAAACTTATCTATATGTTTCACCAGGCACTGGAACATGGGGTCCGCCTATGAGATGTGGATCTAGATGTGAAATTACTGTTATCAATTTAAAAAGTGAAAAAATCCCTTATTTTAATATAGATAATCCATAACTAAAAAATTTATTTATTAAATATTTTTTTTTAGACATAGTATATTAATAAAAATAATATAAAAAAAAAGAGATAGATAATTAATTTATTTTTTTACGTACACCAAAGAAGTTTATAGCTTCTAAAAGATCTTCAAATGCTATTAACTCCTTTTTAAGAACATCTTCTTTACTAAGGGTTCCGCTCATTTCACCATCAACAGTAAGTTTATCAGGTCCTCGTGTAACAATTCTATCAACACCATCTCTACTTAAAATTTTCTGAGCCATATTATTATGTACAAGAGCTCTTCCTGGAATTAGAACAGTATCTTTTAAATCAGTAAGATCTACTTCTTCAAGATCTTTTTGGGTTATAAGACATCCTATTTCCTGATTAACTGGAACTACATTTACAAGTTCATCTGCTTCTATTCTTTTAATTATTTTATCAATAAATGGTGCAGCAATACTACTTGTTAATATTGTTGCTTCAGAAGTAACATCTGTAAGTATATCTAAATATTTACTATTTTTTTCCTTTGAAATTGCAAATGGTGTGTCATTTTCAGGATCACAAAGTGGTGTTCCTGTTACACGGAATTTAAATTCTTTATTTATCTTACATACTAATTCTTCAAATTCTTTAAGACTATGTGTATTCACATCTTCTAATATTGGTTCATTTCCCAGTATTAACCCTTGATTTCTGTAATTAGCAAATCTCATTAATATAAATGCTTTAGCACCCCAATCTTCCAATGTACTACATGTTTCAAACAGTTCTTCCCCATCATTCACACCTGGGACTATTACTGAAGCTGCATGAACTTCAATATTTTCACAGAAAAGTTTTAAAGCCTTTAAAGATTCTCCTTTAGTTTTATCCCCTGTCCATTCTTCTCTTATCTTCTGATTAGTAGAAAATGTTGTAAATGTAACTTCATCCACTCCAAATGAAATAAGATCTTCTGCCATTTTTATTTCATCAATACCTTTTCCACTTGTATAACCAAGATGCATAGGAAGATTAAACTGATTTAATGCTCCAGCTACTTCCATAAGATGAGGATAACAACTAACATCTCCTCCTCCGCTGATATTAACTTTAAGATTATTATCTTTTATATCTCCCATCATAAGAGAATTTTGCACAGAACTAACAACCATAAAAGGATGGATAAATTCATTTTTTACTTCTCTAACACCAGTTGTACAACTTTCACATCCAACCCTTCCAGGATTACAATGTTTGCATCCAAAAGGATCTTGTTCTTTAACCTTTCTGAAATAACAATATTTACAAAACCCTCTGCAGTCCTTACCAGGTATTCCGCCCACATCAGCTATAATCTGCATTTTAACCACTTTTTAATCCTATAAAATTAGTAATTACATATATAAAATTAACTTAGAAACAACATTAAAAATTGTTAGGTGATGGTACCTTATAAATCTTTCTAATTGAATCAAGAAGAAACTTTAATAACATATAAGGCTATAAATTCAGTTTCGTATATCAAAAAGTACCATGGGAATATCCCCTATGTGGACAGATTATTTTAATCACTAGAATGTGTATTGATTCCTATCTGGTCACTAAATTTGAATTGGTGCAACAATTGATGTACAAATATATGCGTAGGAGGGAAAAAATGGCAAAGTTTGATGATAAGATCGACTTGTACGACGACAGAGGAAATCTTGTTGAAGAACAGGTCCCGCTAGAAGCCCTCAGTCCATTGAGAAACCCTGCGATTAAAGCAATCGTACAAGGTGTTAAAAGGACTGTAGCTGTAAACCTAGAGGGTGTAGAGAACGCTCTTAAAACCGGTAAACTCGGTGGAGGGAAAATCTTAGGTAGGGAACTCGACCTTGACATAGTAAGCAATGCAGAGGCCATAGCAGCTAAAGCAGCTGAAATGATACAGGTTGAAGAAGGCGACAACACAAACGTTGAATTATTAGTTGGTGGTAAGAGGGTACTTGTCCAGATTCCACAAGCAAGATTCGAAGCAGCAGCTGAATATTCAGCAGCTCCACTGGTAACTGCTCAAGCATTTATCCAGTCAATAGTCGATGTGTGCGACGTGAACATGTACGATGCTAACATGGTAAAAGCAGCTATTTTAGGAAGATACCCACAATCAGTTGATTATATGGGTGGAAATTTAGCAACCATGCTTGACGTACCTCAGAAATTAGAAGGACCAGGTTATTCCTTAAGGAACATCATGGTAAACCACGTTGTAGCAACAACACTTAAAAATACCATGAACTCCGCAGCTTTATCAAGTTTACTTGAACAAGCAGCAATGTTTGAAATGGGAGATGCAGTAGGTAAATTTGAAAGAATGCACTTACTAGGACTTGCATATCAGGGAATGAACGCAGACAACATGGTATATGACCTTGTTAAAGACCACGGTAAAACAGGTACAGTCGGATCTGTTATAAACGGTATGGTTGACAGAGCAAAAGCAGACAAAGTAATCGGTGTAGAAAAAGATCTAAACGGATTCAGTGTCTATGGAACTGACGACTTGGCAAAATGGAACGCATACGCAGCAGCCGGTATGATGGCAGCTACTATGGTAAACCAAGGTGCTGCAAGAGCTGCACAGGGTGTTTCATCCACATTATTATACTACAACGACATACTTGAATTTGAAACAGGATTACCAAGCGTAGACTTCGGTAGAGTTGAAGGTACAGCAGTAGGATTCTCTTTCTTCAGTCACTCAATTTACGGCGGTGGAGGCCCAGGTATATTCAATGGAAACCACGTTGTAACAAGACACAGTAAAGGTTTCGCTATACCTTGCGTAGCCGCAGCTATGGCTTTAGACGCAGGAACACAATTATTCTCCCCAGAAGCAACCTCCGGATTAATTAAGGATGTATTCAGCCAAGTTGACGAGTTCCGAAACCCACTGAAATATGTGAACGAGGCAGCAGTCGACATAAAAGGCCAACTCTAGATAAAATCCGCCCTTGGGGGTAAAAATTCAAATGGACATCGAGATCTTTCCACACAGATTATTAAGCGCAGATACCACAGAGAGCCTTTTAAATGCTCTTGATGAACTAGATGGCGTAAAAAAAATAGTTCTACAGGGACAAAGACTTTCTACTGGAGCAAATAACCCAGACCACAAAATAATCAACATAAAAGGAGAAGAAGTTGATTTACAAGTTAAAACTGGTAGAATATTTATTGAAATCGAAAACGAAGAAACTATTGAAGCAGTAAAACTTAAATGTGAAGAAATCCTTTCTTTTGGGTTCAACATCCATGTTGGAACCTTTATAAGAAAACAAAAAACAGTTTCAGACAAAATTAAATATGGTGCAGCTCTAGATGACATACCTGATGAAATGGTAGGTTTAACAGATCAAAATGCACAACTCAGTGAAAGGGCCACGATACTAAAAAGGAAAGAATAAATGATTGGAAAAACCACACACGTCGTTGACTGCAGAGAAGCCATGGGAATGGGCGAAGGAGGAGGAATAGCCCAAAGAGGAACATTTGCAGAGTGTGGAAGTGAAGTTTTGGCAATTGCAATGTCTCCAGGAAGAAGACATATAACCAAGCCAGTTTGTGAAATTACCTTTGCATTACGCGAGGCAAATATCCAAACAAGCACATTAGTTTTAAATGCAGGTGCTGGTGTACCTCAAGATGCACCATCAGCAGGTTCAGGAAGTCTTTTTGGGCTCACTCCAAAGGAGGTAGAGCAAATAAAGAGATTCCGCTTGGCAGTGGTACATTTGGGTGGTGTGAGACATCACATCATATATAAATCCAGACTAATTTTAAGGCATGTTAATAGGCCTTGTGTTATAATATGTGAATATCCTGTTGATTTTGAAGATTTTGCAAAAATTGGTGTCAAAACTAGATTTGTTATGCCCACTGAACCCAATACTAAAGGTGAAATTGTGGATATAATTAGCGGCGTTATTAGAGGCGAAACGTGTCCCCAAGATAAATTGGATGAAATAATTAGAAAAGTTAAATTAGCATTAGGAGGTGCATGAATATGGCACAATACTATCCCGGAACAACCAAGGTTGCACAGAACAGAAGAAATTTATGCAACCCTGATTATGACCTCGAAAAATTGAGGGAAATCTCAGACGAAGATGTTGTAAAGATATTAGGTCACAGAGCTCCTGGTGAGGAATACCCTAGCGTACACCCACCACTAGAAGAAATGGACGAACCAGAAGATGCAGTAAGAGAATTAGTCGAAGCAGTTGACGGTGCAAAAGCCGGAGACAGAGTTAGATATATTCAGTTTGCTGACTCAATGTACTTTGCTCCAGCACAACCATTTGCAAGGTCAAGAGCATACCTATGCAGATACAGAGGTTCTGACGCAGGTACATTATCAGGAAGACAAATTATAGAAGCAAGGGAAAGAGACCTTGAGAAGATCTCAAAAGAACTTCTTGAAACAGAATTCTTTGACCCTGCAAGAACAGGAATTAGGGGAAAAACTGTCCACGGACACTCCCTAAGACTCGACGAAGATGGTATGATGTTCGACATGCTCAGAAGGCAGGTCTTGAACAAAGCTACTGGAAATGTTGAATCAGTCAAAAACCAGATTGGTGACGAATTAGATGAACCAGTCGTATTAGGAGAACCACTAGACGAAGCCGTCCTCAAAGAAAAAACAACCATATACAGAAAAGATGGTGAAGCTTACAGAGACGACGTCGACGCAGTAGAAGTACTCCACAGAATACACGTGACAAGATCCCAGGGTGGATACGGTCCTGAATAAGAAGGAGGTGAAAATATGGCTGAAAAATTGTTTATAGATGCTTTGAAAAAAGCTTTTAAAGAAGACCCAACAGAGGAAAAAACCACCTTCTACAACTTTGGTGGATGGAAACAGTCTGAAAGGAAAAGAGAATTCGTTGCAGCTGGTAAAGATATAGCAGCTAAACGTGGAATCCCTATGTACGACCCAGACGTTGGTACACCATTAGGACAGAGAGTTCTAATGCCTTATCAGGTTTCTGGAACAGACACATTTGTTGAAGGAGACGATTTACACTTCGTTAACAACGCTGCAATGCAGCAGTTCTGGGATGACATAAGAAGAACTGTTATTGTAGGAATGAACACAGCTCACATGGTTATTGAAAAGAGGTTAGGTAAAGAAGTTTCCCCAGAAACTATAACCAACTACTTAGAAACTGTAAACCACGCTATGCCTGGTGCAGCAGTTGTACAAGAACACATGGTTGAAACCAACCCATACCTTGTAGCTGACAGTTACGTAAAAACCTTCACTGGTAACGATGAAATAGCTGATGAAATAGACTCTGCATATGTTCTAGACATTAACAAAATGTTCCCAGAAGACCAAGCAGAAGTTCTAAAAGCTGAAGTTGGAGACGGTATTTGGCAAGTTGTCAGGATCCCAACCATAGTTTCAAGAACCTGTGATGGAGGAACAACCTCCAGATGGTCTGCTATGCAGATCGGTATGTCCATGATTTCTGCTTACAAACAAGCAGCAGGTGAAGCCGCTACTGGTGACTTCGCATACGCAGCAAAACACGCAGAAGTTGTGCACATGGGTACAGCACTACCACAGAGGAGAGCAAGAGGAGAAAACGAACCAGGTGGAATACCATTCGGTTACCTAGCTGACATATGTCAGTCCTCAAGAGTTAACGCTGACGACCCTGTCAGAGTAAGCCTCGATGTAGTTGCTTCCGGAGCAATGTTATACGATCAGATCTGGCTAGGTTCATACATGTCAGGTGGAGTAGGATTCACACAATATGCAACAGCTGCATACACCGACAACATCTTAGATGACTTTACTTACTATGGTAAAGAATATGTCGAAGACAAGTTCGGAATGACAGAAGCTCCTAACAACATGGAAACAGTCCTAGATGTAGGATCAGAAGTTACATTCTATGCTCTAGAACAATTCGAAGAATACCCAGCACTCTTAGAAACCATATTTGGTGGATCACAGAGAGCATCTATTGTTGCAGCAGCAGCAGGATGTTCAACTGGTTTCGCTACAGGAAACGCACAGACTGGACTAAGCGCATGGTACTTATCAATGTACCTGCACAAAGAACAGCACTCACGTCTTGGTTTCTACGGATACGATCTCCAGGACCAGTGTGGTGCATCCAACGTGTTCTCAATTAGGAACGACGAAGGATTACCAGTGGAAATGAGAGGACCAAACTATCCGAACTACGCAATGAATGTGGGACACCAGGGAGAATACGCAGGTATTGCCCAATCAGCACACGCAGCACGTGGAGATGCATTTGTATTCAACCCTCTTGTTAAAATCGCATTTGCAGACGACAACTTAATGTTTGATTTCACAAACGTACGTGGAGAATTTGCAAAAGGTGCATTAAGAGAATTCGAACCAGCAGGAGAAAGAGCTTTAATCTCTCCAGCTAAATAAATAGGTGCGCAAACACCTATTTTTTTTTATTTTTTAAAAAGAAGGAGGAAGTAATATGGACCCTATGATAGCAGGATTAGGCGTCGTTGCATTAATGGGCGCTGCCGCAACCATTGCTGGGGCTGCAGAAGATTTAGAGTCTGATGTAGGTTCAATGAGTAACCCTAACTCACAAGTTCAGCTGGCTCCGCAGATGGGACACCTTCACAGGATGTTTAACAAGGCCATATCTGGCGAACCCGTACAAATGGGTACACTTGCAGGTATAGCAGGTTCTGTGGCATTTGTTCTTATAAGTTCATTACATCTACCAGTTATTATGTCAATAGCTTCTGGTGGAGTTATAGCAGCACTTTTCCATACTGCATTTGCAACAACATCTTACTTAGGAAGAATTGTAGGTCAATCTCAGTTTAATCAACCAGTATTCATTGATGTTATTACCAGTCATTTAGGACCAATAGCAGCTCATGGATTTATTGTTACATTCTGTATAGTTGGATTATCATATCTTATGACCTTACCAATATCCGGATTTAATCACCCATTCCCATTACCATTATTAGCAGTACTATGGGGAATAACAATTGGTGCAATCGGTTCATCAACCGGAGATGTCCACTATGGTGCTGAAAGAGAGTATCAGACATATCCATTTGGTGGAGGTATTCCAGTTGCTATTCACGGTGACATCACAACTAAAGCAGAACTGGGTGCAAGAAACTCAATTGATGTTGTACATTTCTGTGCGAAATTTGGAGGACCTATAACAGGGTTCTGTTTTGGACTTATAGTATTCTTCAGTTTCTGGACTACAATTGTATTCGGAGCAGTTGGAGGAGTTATTGCAAGTCTTGTAATAATTTTAGCACTTATAATCATCAACAACAGAATTGAGATTTTCGCAAGAAATACCTATGGACCATATAAAGAATGAGGATCATTAAGGAGGTTTTATGATGGATCCATTATTATTAATCGGTGCTATAACCGTTGGAGGAGTTCTCATTGGTGGAGGTGTACACTTCATACCGGTGGGCGGAGCTCCAGCAGCAATAGCAACAGCAACAGGAGTCGGAACAGGTACAGCTATGCTTGCAGCAGGTTCAGGTATGACCGGACTCATTACAGCAGCAGCAATGACAGGACAGCCATTATGGATTATATTAGCTGGTGGTGCTGTGGGTTCTATGATCATGATTGGAATAACCATGCTTGTAGGTAACCTTGTATATGTTTGGGGTGTTGGTGTTGTACCAGCATCAGCAAAAGTTGAAGTTGACCCTATAACCAAATACGAACAAAGTAAATATGTAACCCAAGGAACAGAAGGACATGGAATTCCAACAGTATGTTTTGTCAGTGGAATCATTGGAGGAGCACTGGGTGGAATTGGTGGAGGACTTATTTATTGGGCTTTATATGAAGCATTAGCAGTATTACCGGGTTATAATCTATCACATTTATTAGGTGGAGGAGTTTCCATCACAGCTGCAACAGTAGCAGCAATATTTGCAATCGGTGTTTTCTTCATTAATGCTGTTGTAGCATCCTATAACATAGGTGGTACAATTGAAGGATTCCATGACCCTAAATTCAAGAGACTACCAAAAGGAGTTCTAGCATGTCTAGTAGCATCTTTGGTAACAGGTTTAATTGCAGTTTTAATGCTTAAAGGAGGTGTATTCTAATGTCAGCAGCAGGAGGAGGCGAAGCAGCAGTAGCTATACCACCATCCAAGACAATATTACTTGGAGTTGTTGGAGGACTTATAGGAATATACGCCACACCATATAACCCAATATTAGGCCCATTACTCGCTGCGCTTGGAGCAGTATGTGCTATAATATGGGGGGCAGATGCAATAAGAAGAGTAGCAAGTTATGGTTTAGGTACTGGTGTACCTTCAATTGGATACATGTCACTTGCTATTGGTATTATTGGTGTTTTAGTAGGATTAGCCGGCGGTGTAATGCTTGGTTCAACTTACATAATACTAGGACCATTGGTGGCATTTGTCATTGCAATGGTACTTGGTGGTGTTGTTGCATTTATTGGTAAAAAAATAGTTGGAATGAAAATTCCTATACTTGTACAGTGCACAGTTGAACTTTCTGGTGCAGCAGCATTATCTGTTCTTGGATTTTCTGCAGCAATAGCTGGAAGTTATGCAATGCCTGCAATATTAACCACTGTTATATCAACAGGATTCATAGGACTCTTGTTTATATTAAACACAATGGCAATTCAGCACCCATTCAACGCATGTTTAGGTCCAAACGAAGACCAAAGAAGAACCCTACAACTTGCAGCATCTACAGCGTTCATGTCTATGGCTATTATAGGACTGCTGGGAATAGGCGTTACAAACACATGGTGGGTAATATCTATAATTGGTGCAATTGGATGGTTCATATCAATCAAAGCCTTTTTACAGGCATCACTCAAGAGTGCAGCATCAGTTAAATGGTCTGGAATGTGGCCTAAAGAGGAAGAATAATAGGAGGAATGCAAAATGGTAGAAATGTTACCCTTAGTAAAAGTAGCTCCTGAACTCAACCTATCCCTAGACCCTTCATCAGGTATTATTGGGGCATCTTTAGGTAGAGAAGTCTTAATCTTATCAATGGACACAATAAACGAGCAAATAACAGAATTAGAGGCTGCAGCAAACGATATAGAGACAGCTTTAGATCCAAATACTGTATCTGAAGGCGCCTATCCTGGAAGGGAAGGAGTTTATGTTACAGCAGGTAAACTAACTAATATGGTTTACGGATTTGTATTAGGGCTAGTACTGCTGGTTGCCCTATTATTATAGGAGGTGTTAAATTGGCAGATAAAAAATCACCCGCAGAAGGATGGCCTGTAATAAATGGTGACTATGTAACTGGTGATCCAGAAAGTCCTGTAGCAGTTGCTACACTTTCTTCCCACATAGAACAAATACCATTGGATGCAGGAGCTGCAATTGCAGGACCGTGCAAAACCGAAAATCTCGGAATTGAAAAGATGATTTCAAACCTAATATCCAATCCGAATTTAAGGTTCCTTATATTGTGCGGATCAGAGGTACAAGGTCATGTCACAGGACAAAGTATTATGGCACTCCATGAAAATGGTGTTGACCCTGAAAAAAGAAGCATTGTAGGTGCTGATGGTGCAATACCTTACATCGAAAACGTTCCAGACGAAGGATTAGACAGATTCAGATCCCAGTTTGAAATGGTTGATATGATCGATGTTGAGGATGCTGCAGCAATTCAGGCAAAGGTCAAAGAGTGCATAGAAAAAGATCCCGGAGCAATTGAAGAAGAAGCAATGGTAATAGTAATTGAAGATGAAGGAGAGGAAGAAGAAGGCGAAGAAGTACGCCCAGTAGCTCCTGAAACCGCACTAATTGAAGCAAGAATGCGTAACATACAAACGCAAATTAAAGCTGTTGGTGGAATCCAGAGACAATTCGCAGGAATGTACGCTGGAAAGGTTCAGGGACTAGTTGTAGGTTTAGCTTTCATCCTAACTCTTGGAACCATACTGTTGCTAAAATAGGGGGTTTTAAATGATAATATTATCAAACAAACCTAACGTTAGAGGCATAAAAAATACTGTAAAAGATATAAAATATCGTACCCAACTAATTGGTAGGGATCAGAGGTTATTTGCAGGACTCACATCAACAAGAATATATGGTATGAGTTTAGGATTAATATTTGCATTACTCCTCGTAGGCCTTCCATTAGCATATAAATCAATGGTGGGGGGATAAAACATGGCAGATGAAGAAAAAAATACCATCCCTCGTGTTATTGTCTCTGCAGATGAGTACAACAAAGCAAATGAGAGATTAGATGAGATTGAAGATAAAGTAGAGTTTAACTACGGAGAAATCTCTCAGAGAATGGGCCAACAAATAGGAAGAGATATTGGTATTTTATACGGAATAGTGATAGGACTAATAATTCTATTTGTAGCTTTCAAAGTTGTTAAAATAGGAGCTATCTTATCAACATTTAGTGGAGCCTAAATAATTTTTAGGAGGATTATTTATGTTTAGATTTGACAAAGAACAGATTGTATTAGATGTTGCTGGCCTTAAAGTCGGTGGACAACCAGGTGAATACCCAACTGTTTTAGCAGGAACCATCTTTTACGGTGGACACAAAATAATTGAAGATGAGAAGGCAGGAGTCTTCGACAAAGAAAAAGCTGAAGCTTTAATAAAAATGCAAGAAGAAATGTCCGATGTCACTGGAAACCCACACATTGTACACACATTCGGTGCAACACCAGAAGCATTAGTTAAATACCTAGAATTTGTAGGCGAAGCTACAGATGCACCTTTCTTCATAGATTCAACATCTGGAGAAGCAAGAGTTGCAGGAGCAAAATTCGTCTCAGAAACTGGATTAGCTGACAGGGCTATATACAACTCCCTGAACATGGCAGCAGATGCAGATGAAATTGCAGCATTAAAAGAATCTGATGTAACCGCATCCATTGTACTTGGTTTCAACCCAATGGAACCAGGTGTTGATGGTAAACTCAACATGTGGGAAAACGGTGGATCAGTACTTGACAAAGGATTATTAGAAACAGCAGCTGACTGTGGTATAGACAAACCCTTCATGGATGTAGCTATCACACCATTAGGTCAAGGTGCAGGTTCAGCTCTTAGAACTTCATTTGCTGTTAAAAGCAAATGGGGATACCCAGTAGGTAGTGGTATCCACAATGTTCCATCAGCATGGGACTGGCTAAGAGGCTACAAAAAAGAAAACAAAGAAGTATGGCCTGTTTGTGACGTAGGATCCAACCTTCTGCAAATTGCAGCTGGAGGAGATTTCGTACTTATTGGACCTATTGAAAACGCAAAAATGGCATTTTCAGCATGCTCTATGGCAGATATATTCATGGCAGAAGCTGCAAAAGACATTGGAACTGAACCAATAGAAGAACATCCATTCTTCAAATTGTTATAAAACCAGAGGAAATGACGATTTTTCGTCAAATTCCTTCTTTTTATTTTTTTTTAAATTCTTTATAATCAATTTATAAGATCTAATTCTGGATATATTTCCATATTAATATTTACATCAACAGTATTATACCTTTAAAAAATTATTATAATACCGTTAATCATTTTATTGCTTATAAAATTCCAATAAATTTCACAATAGATTTATATTAAATTAACTGAACTAAAAAATAGGAAAGTTAATGATAAAAAAAAAATTATCAATTATTTTAAGGAGGTAATTCTTATGTCACGGTTTGGTAATTTACTTAGCAGAAGTCCAAAGCCTATATTTGCAAAAAGTCATTATATCTACACAGAAGATATAAAATTAACACCTTTTATGAAGAAAACCGCAGGTTCAGGTCTTTCAATGAAGCCTGATATTTACTACGTAGTTGCATCTGTAGAGCTTGGAAATACAACAACCAAATGTATTTTAACAGCAACTAACCTTACCACATGTCGAACATATCTACTAGACAAAACAGTACGTATGACAAGAGATATAAGACCTCCTAAAAAGGGAGAAAAGGTTTTTGGAGAAACAGTATGGCAAGTAGAATTAACAAAAGAATCTGTCTCTGAAATGGTAAGAGATACCATACTTGACTCTCTTAAAAAGGCACATGTAGATATAGAAAATGATTTAGATTTTGTTGTTAGATCAACCGGAGTTACAGCAGGTTTTGCTACTCCTGAAGAGGTAGGTGACCTTATAATAGCATTGGCAAAGGGATGTTTAGAAGCATGTATACCTCCAAGGAAAATGTCTCCAGCAATGAGTAAAGAAAATTTCCCAGAAAGACTTCAAGAATTTACATTATTAGACCAGGTTATGTTTGATGGTGCAGTTGTAAGTGTTCTTCCACCAACAGGCAGAGTTGTTGTTGCCAATGAAATGGAAGGTGAACTAGTAACTGCAGGTATAAAAGTAGCATCTATGTGGACTAAAGCAGACTACAGAAATCCATGTGTATCAATGGATTTTGGAACAACACTAGCAGGTCGTATAACAAATAATGAAAAACCCTATGCACGTACCATAGGTAATTTTTGCGGACTTGCAGGTGCAATATCTGATTCAATAATACGTGGCACTGAAAAAGTTGATAAAAGAGGAGGAGCAGCACTGGATATCTATAAAAAAGGGATAATTAAAGGTGCAAACTGGAAAGAAGCCAAAAAATTTGCAGAAGAGGCCCATGATTTTGTTGATATATGCAAAGTTCCTGAAGGACGAGAAAGATTTGGAACAGTTCCAGTAGATCCTAAAGCTGCATATAGTGCAGGTACAACCCTAATTGGATGTGATGTTGGTAAAAATGGGGATCAAATACCAGAACTTCTGAAACTTGGACATGAAATATATGAAAATGCAGGAATACATACTCTATTTGCAACATTGGACCATGTAAGTGCACTTATAGTTAAAAGATTAATAGAAGAAGCATTTAATGAAGGTGTAATTGAAAAGGATTCAATGTTAGGAGTAACAGGTAGAGCAGGAATAACAGGTAAAAAACCAGAATTAATAATGGAATATTCTAAAAACTATTTTAAAAACACTCTTTTTGTTTCAGATGCATTAGCAATGGGTGCAGCAATGATGGCCCGTTGTATGAATTCATTAGGCACACCAAAAAATCCAGTTGGAGGATGTCAAGGTGATAAATGTATACTTGGACCTAGAAGAAGGTTACAAAATAAAAAATGAACATCTAAAGGATATATTTAAGGTTTTAATAAAATGGTCACAGCAATTATTATGGCAGGTGGAAAAGGCACAAGAATGGGAGGTAAAATAGAAAAACCACTTATTGAACTAGGAGGAATGCCTATGATACAACATGTTATTAATACATTGTTAAATTCCAAAGGTATTTCAGATATAACTATTTTAACAAGTCCTAACACACCTAAAACTTCTAAATATGCCTATAAAAGAGGATATTCTGTTTTTAAAACACCAGGAATAGGTTATATTGAAGATTTACAATATTATATTTCCCAATGTTTTCCACATAACTTTAATAAGATATTATTAACTATTACAGCTGATTTGCCTTTGATAACAACTGAAATTATAGATCTAATATTATTGGAATATAAAAAATCAAAAAAACCTGCAATGTGTATAGCTGTTCCAGTTGAATTATTTAAGAAAAATGGTTTGAAGCCCAGTATTGTTCTTGGAGATGTGGTTCCGTCGGGATTAAATATATTAAGAAGTAAAAACAAGCAACAAGATGAGGAAGTTGTTAAATTAGAGAAAATTGAATTGGCCGTAAATATTAATAGCTGTGATGACATAGTAGATTTAGAGAATGTTTTAAATAACAGAGGGTTAAAAAATTTAGGTGATTATAAATGGTTGTTGAAGAGAGAAAACTTATAAAAGGGGAAGAAAAGGTCTGGAGTGAGATTAAAGGTTATCAGGTAGCAACAAATAATGCTAGAATTCTAGGAGAACTTGAAGAACTGATAATTAACGGAAAAACCGGAAAGATAACTGATGTAGTTATTAAAGTTGAAAAAGGCAGAAATGTACATATAAAAGGTGCAAAGAAAAAAGGAGATAATTTATTAGTTCCTTTTGGTAAAGTGGAGAAAGTGGGTGAATTCATAATAATCTCAGAATAAGACCCACATTATATTTTATTAAATATTTATTTACATAAAATATTATCATTTTTTAAAGAATTAACCTAAAATAAAAAAAGATATATATATATATATATATATCTTTTTTATAATTTTAGATATTTAATATATAAATAAAAGAAAATTATATGTGGAGAAATTTTTATAATTAATTCTCCATAAATATTTAAGATGGGATATATATTTTTTTTTACATTCCTTGAATACTTAGATCTATCATTTTCTGGGTTTCTGTAGCTAATTCAGGAGGTAACCCTGCAATATCCATGCTTAAAAATCCTTTTACAATCATTGATGCAGCTTCATCTTCTGTAAGTCCTCTTGACATGAGATAAAGTACTTCTTCTTCTGCAATTTTACCTACAGCTGCCTCATGTGAAAGTTCAAGATCTGTTGAACTACCTTCAAGTTCTGGAACAGAGTATATAAGTGAATCATCTGAAAGTACCAGTCCCATACACTCTAAATGGCCTCTTACATCAGAAGTTTTCCCTGCAAGATGTCCTCTTGTATAAATCTGGGATTCATCCTTGGAAACTGCACGGGTTATCATTTCAGCACTAGAGCCTTTACCTGTGAGAATGGCCCTGGATCCAGTGTCAATAATAGAATCTTTTTGACCACCTAATATTGACTGGAAAACTACTTTAGAATTTTCACCCTGACAATATGCTGTTGGATATGTCTGTATTGTATTTACTGGACTTGTAAGTATATAATTACTAATATATGTTGTGTTATCTTCAAGTATTATACCTGTTCTTGGTCTAACTTCAACCTGCTCTGCCCAGTTATGTACCATTGTAAAGGTTATTTTTGCACCTTTTTTTAGATAGAATTCAGAAACACCAACATGCATTGCAGATTGTACATCACTACCTGTTGAACATCCTGTTATAATATGAAGTTCTGAATTTTCTTCTGCAATTATTATATTATGAGCTGTTTGAGCAACTTTTTCATCACCTATAAACATACAGGCCTGTACAGGTAACACTTCTTTAGTACCTGGAAGTGATCTTATAAAGTAACCTCCAGGCTCTCCAAGAGCGGTTTTTGCAGTGTATTTATCTGTATCTACAGGTACAGCATTCCATAAATAATCTTTAACCCAATTATATTTTTCTAATGCTTGTGGTAAGCCCATAAGTTCTATTGATTCAGATTGGCAATTACTGCATACTTTGGACTGGTCTATTTGTAAAAATGAACCTGCCCTACCTGTGCCAGCTGGATCAACTCCTACTTTTAGTAGGGCTTTTTGATCTTTATTGGATAGATCACTTAGAGATTCAATTTCTTCATGTTCTCCTGGTTCTTCACCTTCAAACTCTTCTATTTCAACATCAGATCCCAGGGTCGCTTTCTTTTTTTTAGCCTTTTCAGCACGTTCTAATGTATTCCGCAACATTCCACACACCCTTTAAATCCTTCCTTTCTAATATCTTCTAATATCTCATTCGGATCTCCAGAACAAGCTATTTTTCCATCTATCAGCACATGTGCTGTTTTTGCATTTACAAAGTTTAGTATATATCCTAAATGGGTTATTAGTAAACCTGATTTTTCACGTAGTCCTGGTTTTTTATTTTTATCCAATAGTATATTTATTTCCTCTGCAATGAGTTCTACATTTTCAATATCAACACCAGAATCTGGTTCATCGAACATTATGAAATCTGGTTCTTGTGCTAAAAGTTGTAATATTTCAGATCTTTTAACTTCTCCACCTGAAAATCCTAGATTAACATCTCTTTCAAGGAATTGGTCTGTGAATTTAAGTTTTTCCGCAAGTGCCATTGTTTCAGGGTCAAGTTCATTTTGATTAGTGTGTATGCCTTTTTTACTTTTTTCTATCTGCAATAAATCTTTAAGTTTAACTCCTCTTATTGCAGGGGGATTTTGGAAACTTACACCTAAACCTAGTTCAATCCGTTCTGTTGTAGACATATGTGTTATAT
>JAQVTJ010000090.1 GCA_028700095.1 Methanobacterium sp.
CAAAGAGATGTAGCTGAAGTTGCTGGAGTAACAGAAGTTACAATCCGTAATAGATACAAAGAAATTAGTGAAGAAATAGAAATGGGTTTAACATTATAAATAACCTATTATTTTTTTTAAGATATATAATAAAATATAAAACAAATTTTTAATTATTTTTTTTATCAATGAATCATTGACAATAAAAGAGTTATAAGAATAAATCTAAAAAGGAGAATAATAATATGAGTAATGAAAAATGTGGATGTAAAATAGAAGAAATCAAAAAACCAGAAGAAAAAACTGAAGAAAAAATTAAATGTGATTGTGAAACAGAGACTAAAAAAAACCCAGAACCTACAAATGATGATGATTGTGGCTGTGGCTGTGGAAAATAATTTGAAAGAAACTAAAAAAATTTAATAATTAGATATATATAAATAATAAAAAGAAATCAATTAAAGATTAAATTTATTTTTATAATTACATTAATTTTTTTTCCTAAATAACCAATTAAAAATTTTTTTAAATATATTATTTCTACACAAATCTTTTTTTTTATTACCATCTAAACATCTAATTAAACGGATTTTGATACTCCTGTAAACTGAAGGTTCGTATCATTATTGGTGTCTGTGTTATTAATATGTATTATAAGGTTTATCCAGATATTATTTTATTTAATGGGATCTTATCTTCTGCGAGGGTAATTGAATATTGCTCCTGCTATAAATAAAATTCCGAAAATGACAATTATTATGGGCCATATATGATCCCAGAAATCAAAACCATAAAATGCAGATGTTCCAAATAATATAAAAAAAATTCCTGCTATTACCCCTCCAATTAAATTTCCATATGGAAGTCCGAAATATCCTTCACCAGTGTGATATCCATTTTTTTGTCTATGATATCTATCTCTATAATAATTACTATTATTTTCTTTAAGTGAAACTCCACATTTAGAGCAATATTCTGCATTATTATTATTTTTTATTCCACATTTACGACAGTAAACCATTGAATCACCAAATATTATTATAATTGTTTATTAATAAAACAATTCCTCATATTAATTTAGTATTATTAGAAAAAAATAAAAAAATAATTTATTCTTATTTAACTGTATTAAATCAAGAAAAATATATTTAAAAAAAAAGGAATAATTAAAGATAAATTATTAAAATTTAATTCTAGAGATTATCAGTTTTTATTAATGGGGTTTTTTTTATCCTGTTGGAATTCCTTTTTAATGGATGATTTAAAAAAATTATTTATCTTTTAACTCCTCTACCCCTTTTACTTCCTGCTTTTCTATAACCCTTTTTTTGCCTGGTTCTCTTGTTAGTTCCTGATATCTTTGCCATTCAATTCAACTCCTATTTGTTATTTTTAATTTTTTAGAATCACAATACGGTATAGCTTTGCTACAGCACAAAAAATGCTTTTAACCCGAATAAAGTTAATATAGCTTCTTTTTATGGTTTTGGTTTTTTTGGATCTTAAATAATATATTAAAGATCTCCTATGTCTATTCTTTAATGTAGTTTCTATAAATACTTTATATTTTTGTTAATTTCATGAAATTAATTTATTATATAAATTTATTAAGAAAATTGATGTTTTATAATTTTTTAAAACCATAAAAATTGTAAGAATTACATTATATATAAGGTTTATTTAGATTATAAAGAATAATTTTTTTTTTATAGTCATATCTTATAATATTCATTTGTTTAACCATTTAAAAGGTTATTAGTATGATATAAATATGAAACTAGTATATGGGGATTTTAATAAACTGTTTCCATTTTTAGGAATAGTGATGGTTTAAAAACACATAAATTAATTGGAGGATATATTATATTTTTGTATAAGTTTTTTTTTGGGTTTTTAATTAAATTTAGTCTGTTTATAGATATCTATGGATGTATAGATTTTCAGGGTAACACTTTTATAATAAAATGTAAATAAATTTTCTTGACGCAATTAAAAAAAAATATATAGTACTTTAAAGGCTAGTTAATTAAAAAAAATAATATAAAAAGTACTAAATTTAGGAGCTGTAAATATTAATCGAAAATTGTTTCTTAGTGTTCTGTTGATTTTAGGATTGGCATTAACCTTAAATTTTGGTTATGTGTCTGCAACAGATAATATTAATAATATACCACAAATTTTACAAAATACAGATACTTCCAATTTTGCTAATATAGTAACAACATCAACTAACTTAAAAGCAACAACATCAACTTCCTCAAAAACAACTAAGTATGCAGCAGGTTCTCCTGTTCGTACAAGCAGTACCAAAACCATTCGAGTATTAATATATAATGGAAATGGTACTATTGCTAGCTGTGTTACAGGTGTTAAAACTGCATTAACCGCAGCTAATAATAAAAATCTTGTTCCAGGTTATTATTTCACCTATGGTACATCTAAAACAATTACATCTGCTATATTATCCAATTATGATATACTTATAATGCCTGGGGGAACTAGAGGTTATAACTATGTTCACAGTAGTAGTATAAGTGCTACTGCCATTAAAAATTTTGTTTCCCAGGGTCATGGATTTCTGGGAATTTGTGCAGGAGCATATGCAGGATCAGTATATGTAAGTGGAACTGATATTAGTTATTCTGGATGGGGAATTGCACCTCATGTTAATTCTAAGGTGTATAACCATGAAGGAAATCTCCCAGTATCAATGTCAAATAGTGCACTGCAAATTTTAGCTTTAAGCAATACATTGACATTAGCTCATTATAATGGACCTGCAATGTATGGTAATGGATTTATAACATTTGCTTATTATGCAGATGGTACTTATAAGGGGTATGCAGCTATTGCTGGTGATACATATGGAAATGGTAGAGCTGTTTTATGTGGTCCACATCCAGAATTAGCTCCTCAAAACCCAATTTTACTATCTAAGTTAATTGTATGGGCGGCTAATGTTAAAATTCCTGTAACTACAGTTACTTTAAGTCAAATAAATAAAGCAGCAAAAGATGTTAAAGCCTATGTTACACAAAATCATAAATTACCAGCTTCTATAACTGTTGGTGGTACAGGTTTTACTAGAGCTCAATTTTTATATTTCCTAACTACAAGTCTCCATAAAGTTAACAGTGGATCCAGATCAGCTGTGACAATTAAATCAATTACAAACCCCAGTATTGCAACAGATACAGTTAAAACAGGTGATATCCAAAAATCTGAGTTTTTATCTCTTGCAAATAAAATAATTAGTTATATTAATGCTCATGGTCGGGCACCATCGCATATAACATGTAAACTTGGAAATATCAGATTTGAAAATATGATCTATATGTATTCAAAGATAATGGGATTCTATTACTCCAATGGTAGGCTGCCCACCTATGTTTCAATTACAAAATGGACATACGGATCTTAAAAGAGCTATAAATATTAGATGTTAACTAAGTTTTTTATCAATTAAAAAAAAACTTAGAATAAAACTTCTAATATTTTATTTTATTTTAGAATTTAAAAAAGGGATGTTATTACGTTTTTGTTAATTTTTAATTGTCAATTCATAAATTTTTTTTAAGAAGTCCAAGAGTTTTATTTATAGGGATGATATTATTTGATCAATTCCTTGCTAATGATGCAAATATAGCTCCAAAGCCCATTATAGTTGAGATTACGAAGATTATTTTAATGCTAGTCATAAGTTCAGGATAGTTTGATGGTGTAAATTTTGTTGTTCCAATGTAGATGGAAAAGATTAATATTGTAATTCCCATACTAAGAGATTGTCCTGTGATTCGCATGGTGCTGGATGTTGCAGCTGCAACACCATAATATCTTGGTTCTACAGAGCTCATTATTGCATTGGTATTTGGAGAGTTAAATGTTCCTGAGCCTATTCCCATTAATATAAGTCCTAATAATAAATATAAAGTACATGTATTTTTATCAAGGAAAATAAACATAAAAAGGCTTAAAGTGATTATCATCATTCCTATTGATGCAATTTTAGGAGGATCGTATCTCTCTGATAGTTTTCCTGAAATAGTTGACATTATAGCCATGAAAATAGTTGAAATTCCAAGTAATATACCGGAACTAATTGGGCTCAATCCTTTTATATGCTGTAAATATAAGCTTAAAAGAAAAACAACTGCAAATGTTCCTGTAAAACTTATTAATGTGGAGAGATTGGCAAATGCAAACATCTTATTGTGAAAGAATAGTTTCATATCCAGTACAGGATGTTCGATTTTCAGCTCATAATAAATAAATAATATAGATCCAATAATTCCCATAAATACCATTAATATTCCTAATATAATGGTTATCATTGAAAATCCCCATAATATAAGTAACAGGGAAATGCTAAAGATAATCGAACCTATTTTATCAAAATTTTCTCCTTTACATGCGGCCCATTCAACTTCTTTTAGTTTCCAAAGTGTTAATAATAATATTAATGTTCCTAAAGGTAACATTAAACAAAATAAACTTCTCCACCCCAGATACTGTGTAAATAATCCACCAATTACAGGTCCTATGGCCATACCTATGTAAATAAATGTAATATTTATCCCAATTACTTTACTACGTTCACTTAGTGAAAATGTTGAAGTAATTATTGCCATTCCTGTTACAAGGATCATTGCACTTCCAACACCCTGCAAACATCTTGCCATTATCAGAAAATGTATGTTAGGAGATATTGCAGATAAGAAAGATGCAATGGTGAATACCAAAACCCCATATGTAAAAATTTTTTTCAATCCATATATGTCAGCAATTCTTCCAAGTGGAATTGCAAACATTGCAGGTACAAGGAAAAATCCTGTTGTAACCTAACTTAACAATATTGCATTGGCAGAAAATTCCTGTGCAATTGCTGGAAGTGCTATATTAATAGATGAGCCCATTATAGGAGTGAAAATGACTGCAACTGTTGAAACAATAAAAACTGTTAATTTATTCACTTTTTCTGCGGTCATCTAAAATATCTCCAAAATTAAAAGTACATTATAGTTTAATGAATATTAACTTTTAAAGTTATGGGAGGATAATTTTTTTATATAGATATTAAAGATATCAGCTATAAAAAAAGCTCTTTTCAATATATATCTCCTAAAAATGATTATAATATAGATTTTAAAAATAAAAAAACTAGAAAAATAATCCTTAAACATTTTTTTTATAATTATTCTATGAATTAGCTGGATTTGGATTATTCTGTTTTATAACTATTTAACATCTACTATTTATTAGTTTTATTTTTATGGATTTATAAAAAAAAATTGGGACTTTATATATTTTTACTTATAAATAAATTTAATTTTCCATTTTTACTATTTTAGATGGATTTATAAAAAATAATACTATTCCATCAATAATTAGCCATATTTCGATTAAAATAGCAAGATAATATGGATTCCATGCATAGGCAGCCAGTATTATATATAGTATACCTAATATCAAACTTATAATACCTGAACCTTTACCTGCTGTTCCTTCTTTAGCAAAGAATGACATTATAGCAGAGAATATAAGGAAAAAACCTGCAATGTAAAACCAGAAGCTGACTAAGAAACTAAATTCTATTATATTACCAAATAGACCGATACCTACAATTATACCAAGTATACCTAGTATTAAATATCCCATACTAATCCATTTATTGTTTTCCCAAAGTGTAAAGCTTTGTATTAATCCCTAAAAATAGTATGCTTAAACCTGCAAGTATACTTGCAGTGAAAACACCAAATAATGGGAATAGTAGAACTAAAATACCTAAAATTATAGCTAAAATAACTAAAAGTAAATTTTCTTCTTTTGCCAAAATTTATTCCTCCCAATAGTTTCTAAAGTCCCAAAAAGAATATTTCATGAAATACATTGAATATATATCAATTATATTTATAAATAAATTCCTGTTATTAAATAATTAAAATTATCAATAAATTTACTATCTCATTTTCATTATTATATATTTTTTTTATAATAATGACTATTTATAAATTTTTTAAAGTATAATCCAAATATTAACAGGATCTTTTGATAAATGAAATACTTAACAAGAAATTATATTTGTATAAAAGTTTATGAATTACATAATATAGTGAAAGTAAAAATTAAATATTATATGTTGGAATTAATTATGGGGTTTAGAGTTTATGCGATTTAATAAATGGAGTGCAATGAGAATATGCAAATGTTGTTATACTTCTTTCACTCCCAATCAAACACAGAGAAAGCGTCATGAAACAAGTTACTGTGTTATATGTTTTGAAAAAATTGAAAAACTTAAAGAAAACAATGTAGATAGAAAAATTATTGATAGTTAGGAAATAGTTTTTTTTATTATTTATTCAATTTAAATAACTTAAATCTATTAAAATATATTCCTAAATAATATAATCGATTTAGATTATAAAAATAGGCATTATTTATTATTTAATTGTTAATAATTTTTTTAATAGTATAGATTTGTTAAATATTTATTTATTTTTATAATATTATGATTTCAGTCAGTCTGTACTGCTTCCACCATAATATTTACTTGTGCTTACACCGCTTTTACTATAATCTATATTTATAAATCCATTATTATAGTAATATTGGAGTTCTGATGAATGGGTTAATTCAAAGTTTCTATATGGATCTTCAAGATATGGGAATATCATCCCTATAAATGTGTATATATAAGCTGGGATTATTCCATAGGTTTTGGTTAATATTTGGAAGTAAAGAGGAAATCCACAGCCTGGAGCTAATATCGGATTATCTGTTCGTACTGTTCCATGATAAACCATGGGTATAGCACCTTCTTGTCCATGTTGTTTTGCCAATATCTTAACATGTTTCATCATATCTTCATATGTATTATATACAAC
>JAQVTJ010000091.1 GCA_028700095.1 Methanobacterium sp.
TATTATTAGTTAATATATCCTTTTCTAAATAAAATATTTTCTATTTCTATTTTCCTTATAAAATATTAAAAAAGTTTATTAACTGTTATTTTTTTGGATATTGGAGAAAATGCTTTAAAATAAAAAATAAACCAAAAAAATCATAATTATATGATCTATTAAAAAAAAATCATCCTTAATATATTGTTTAACATATGTTTTATTTAATTATTGTATTAAAATTTGAGTATTATGGGAATTGCTTTTAATTTAATAAAATATAATTTATATATAAAAAAAAGGTTATTAGAAGACTTTACATAAGTCTTCTTACATCAACAACTTCTATACTGGCTACATCTTCAAGTTTAGATAGATTTTCTTCTATCTGTTCAGTGCCGCCTTCACCATCATCTACAATAACCATTACATTAAGAGCAACAAGTCCAAAAGCTATTGGTTCTTCTTCAATACTATGTAATTCTGTATTTTCAGGTATTGAATTTTCTATTCCTGTCTTAACTTTCGCCAGATCAATTTCAGGACTTTCTGGCATTAACTTAATTGTTGCTAAAACTTCTCCCATTATTTTGCCTCCTTATTATTTTCATTCAACCATTAAGGTTAGTTTATGGTTGAATATAACCACCAAGCCCTAGGTATGTGGTTTTATTTTATTTAAAAAAGATATATAATTATTTATGGTCCTTTAAATCCACATTCACATTTATATAAATGTCCGAATGTTCTACATTTCTGGCATCTGAAAAGTACTTTATCGCATTCTGGGCATGGAAATCTTACATAATTTTCCACAGGTGATATTTCTTGTTTACAGGATGTACATTCTATTTTTTCCATTTAATTTCCTCCAATAAGTGTATATTTCGAGCTTCTTCCTTGGATAATTGATATTATCCTATCAGGGTGTTTGCCGTTAACAATATAGCAATTAGATTTATATCTGATTAAAAGCTCGGGTAAAAATTCATCAACTGATGTTTCACCAAAATTTAGTAGTTTTTTTGCTTTTATAATTTTTATAAGTTTCGCACCATCTTGGCTTGGATCATGCGTGTATATTCCATCTACATCTGTTGCTATTAATAGTTTAGCCTTTATAAGATTTGATAAGTAAAGTGCAATTGAATCTGAGCTCACCCTCCAACTATGTTCCAATGGATCTAAATGTTCCATTATGTCTGATGGAATAATAATAGGTATCATACCTTGATCAAGAAGAAGTTCAGCCTTTTCTATTGATTTTACTGTTTTATATTCTTTAACCTTATCTGCAAGGAGTGTTCCAATTATATCCATACATAATATTGCTGATTTGTGGTTTGCTGTATTAGAAAATTGTATTTTTTTGTTATAATCTCTTATTTTATTTGCAAATACACCCCCGCCACATATAATTAATATTTTCACAGGACTTTGGAGGGAATTATTAAATTCTTTAATTGCTTCACATAATTTAATTGCATTTTCAGGAAATAAACTTCCACCTATTTTAATTATCCAGTCCATAAAAATCAACTATTTTAGGAGTTTAAGATCTTTTGTGATTTTATCTATCTTCTCATCTTCATCAGGACCGATTCCAAGACATGTTATGGTTGATCTAGGCACTTCTGTATGTCCTGCATCATATACAAGGTATATTGGTATGTTGGTGGCTTTTACAAGTTCATATATTATAAATAATTCCTCAAGATCCTTTACTTTTAAAACAACCTTTTTTTCGCCTTCAGACTCCCATTTTTTTAATATACGATCCTCTGATTTTTTATAAGCGCCTAAACTACCGTGACATGCTTGAGCAGCAATTTTACCCCGACTCATATTAAGATCTGCTCTTATAACTATAACTTGTTTCATTCTTTCACCATTTAATATTTTATAAAAAAAGAAGAGAATAATATTTATATTCTATAAATCATATTATTATTTTTGGATTTATTTTAAATATACATCTTAAGATTTTATAAGTCTCTTGCCAACTCTGTCCATATCAACAGAATAAAGTTCCATTCTTGGTATTAAAACTCTTACTACAGGAATTCCAATCTCTTTTCTTGTGAGATCAACATATAAAATATCTTTAAATCCACATTTATTTAATAGATGTTTAGATGTTTCAATATCATCTTTAAAGGATTTTCCAGATATATTTTTCATATTACTTAGTTCTATAGTGGTTTCTGTTTCACCAAACCAATGGTTGTTTATTCGTTTCATCCTTTCATATCCTGCTTTTCTCATGAAAACTGCCCGAATAGTATCTTCCCTTGTGCCATGAATTTGTGTTGCTCTGCTTTGTGCAACTTCAGTAAGCGCCCTTAATACTGCAATTTCCGGATTAAGATGAGTTCCAACACCTAACGTTAAAAGCGCCGGATCTTTAAGGATTGTATCATCTGAAACTGCTGCTATAGTAGTTATCTTTACATCTGCAGTTAAATCCACAAGTTTAATATTTATTCCTGCTTTCTTGAATTTAGCTAAAATATTCTTGATTATTGGATTTTCTGTATTTTCACAGTTAACTTCTGGTTTGGACACACGTTTAGATTCAAAAATACTCCATGCATCTCTTTCAACCACTTCCATTATTCCATGAAAAACTGCTTCCTCTAACATATTACCTGATGCAAGGCCATTTGTATTGGATTGTAACAGTTTAATATTATTTTTTGGAGTATATGGATGGTAAACTGCATTTGCAGGTATTAAAATATCATTATCATCTTTAATATTTGTTGATAATACCCATTCAAGCTCAACTTTTTCTGGATCAAAGAGGATCTTGGGAAGGATTAAAGATTCAGGATGTAAATAATTAGCTACTCTTTCTAAATCTTCAAATGTGCCAGAAATAAAATTTTGTTTACTATCTTTATTTAACTCTGCAGAATATCTTTCAAATGATTCCATCATAGCAGACGCTTTTGCTTGGGTTTTAGTTGCGCCTTTACCTGCATATATACTTACTGCACCATCTGCTGCCCCAGGTCTTATTGCAGAGTAAACAGGAACTCCTACTCTGTCAAGATGTGTAATTTCTGCTACTCTAGTTACACCAGCTATCCTTAACTTAGATTCAACATTTTTAATAGTTTGGTCTGGTGCTATAGCCCTATGAGTGCATCCAAAATATTTTACAGGTACTTCTTTTAACATATGAAATCACTTAGAACTTTTAATAATCAGAATTAATATTTTTAATAACATTTAATATTTTTTATTAACCCCTTCTATTACTTGTATATTTATATAATATTAAATTCTTTTGTGCAAATTTAAAAAAAGAAAATATTAAAATAAATAATATTAATAGATACCAAAATATGCTTTTACAGCTAAAAACATAGCAGCAACAAATGTAATTCCCCATATAATAGGATTCCATCTTAAAACTTTAGCCCCGTCAAATATTCCAAATGGAATAAGATTGAAAGCAGCTAATATACTGTTTATTATAAACCCGTACACTACAATTGTTCTAAATATAAATTCAATAATATCTGTTGGATTTTTTATTACAAAGGGTATTAAAGCTAGGAATAGAAGTGCTAGTGCAATATTAACCAAAGGACCTGCTATGGATATTTTACCATTCTCTTCTCTTGAAATATGATCTCCATGAATATATACAGCACCAGGAGCAACAAATACAAATCCTGCTATAAAAGCTGTGAATAAAGCAAAAATCAATCCCTCTACCCACATTTTAAATTCAGCATAAAATCCATACCTAATTGCAACAAACTTATGTGCAAGTTCATGTAAAACAAATCCAAATCCCACTGCAACAAGTAATGAAGGTATTAATAATATTAAACCCTCATTTATATGACGATTGTTGAGAAGGTATGCAAATATTATTGCAATAACCAACATTGAGATAATTATATCCCTAACTTCACGAACTGTGAAACTAACCATAATCTATAGACCTTGTTTTACACATATAATGATTTCCATTAAAAAATATTAAGATCCAATATAAATAATACACATTAAAAATCCATATTTTTCTTTAAAAAAAGTGTTAACATATTATAATATAATTTATTTTAATTAAAATGCTTACTTAAACATAATACCCCATATTATATTATATTTTTTTAAAAAAAAGATTTAAAACCATAAAACACCCTATATTTTCTAAATTATATTATATCAACATAATATTAACACATAATAATTGTAAAAACATAATATTATCTACCTAATACTTTGAAAATTTACAATATAAAATAATATGATCTTTAATAAATAGAATAAGAAGTGGTTAAAAAAAAATGGTATGTGAATACTGTGAAGAAGGTGGTTATGGTAGGCTTATATTAGAAAAAGTCTATTGGAAAATTTTCCTTGCACCTAGCCATAGATATATGGGAACATGTGTAATTGCAATTAAAAGACATTGCAGTAATTTATCAGAACTTAAAGATGTGGAATGGACGGAATTTTCTAAAATAGTCAAAGAAATGGAAACTGTTTTGGATATAATTTTCAAACCAACACTTTAAAATTGGAGTTGTTTTAAAAATTCAACATTCAGAGAAGAAAATCCCCATCCAGAAGTTCATTGGCATTTAATTCCTAGATATAAATTAAAAACCGAATTTAATGGTATTAAATTTAAAGATCCTGACTTTGGATACATTTCCCAACCTATAAAAAGGGAAATTCCTGAAAAAGTTATGGAAAAAATGGTAAAAGAAATACAAATATATCTTAAATAATAAAAATTTTGATTATAAAATAAAGACGAGGAAATCTAAAATGAACACTAAATTGAAACAAGTTATTGAATCAATGCACCAAAAGAATCTAGATTCCATGATAGTATTAAAACCTGAGAATATTAGATATTTAACCGGATTTAGACCGTCTAGTTCTTCAATATTAATATTAAAGGATAATCCAATTCTTTTAGCATCTAAAATTGATCGTGAAGAGGCAACAGGAAGTTCTTTGGTGAATCTTGAAGTATATAAAGAATTTAAAGATGTAAAGAATTATTTAGATGGTAAAATTGGCATTGAAAATTCTATGAATATTGAAACTTATAAAAAAATTTGTGGAGATTTTAAAGTTGAAACAACAGATATTATAGAAGTCTCAAGAGCAGTTAAATCTAAATGGGAAGTTGAAAATATTGAAAAAGCCCTTCAAATAGCTGAAAAATCATTGTTAGAATTGGAATTTTCAGGTACAGAAATTGAATTAACTGCACAACTTGAATATAATATGAAAATTAATGATTCCCAAAGACCATCTTTTGAAACAATTGTAGCAACAGGATCTAGGTCCAGCCTTCCACATGGAACCCCAACAAAAAATAAGCTGGAATATCCTATATTAATAGATTGGGGTGCTGTTTATAATAATTATTCATCAGATACAACTAGAACAATTATTAAGACAGAAAAACAGGAAGAAATATTTAATATTGTACTAGAAGCACAACAAACCGCAATCAAATCAATAAAACCTGGAGTAAAAACTTCAGAGATAGATAATATTGCCAGAGAAGTTATAACAGAATATGGATATGGTGATGCATTTACCCATTCAACAGGACATGGTGTGGGGCTTGAAATCCATGAAAAACCTTCCTTGTCAAAAAATGATGAAGATATACTTGAAAAAGGTATGGTGGTCACTGTTGAACCTGGTATTTATCTTGAAGGTGAATTTGGTATTCGAATAGAAGATATGATACTAATAAAAAATCATGCCACAATATTAAACAAAACTAAAGCCAAATTAAGTTTTTAATATAAACTCTAAAAATGAATTTATATTACAAATATAATATTAAAATTTTTTATAAACATATAATTTCAACAATCTATTATATTAATTGGATTTAAATTAAAAATAATTTATAATATAAAGACAGAAAAATGGCAATTATACCTCCTGCATTATCACCAATTTCAAGATGCCTTGGCAATATTATACCTGAGAGATACATTGTTCTAATACAAGAAAATCTCATAAGATCAGGAATGTTTGTTAAAGCATCAGATCTTTTAACACTTATATTATTAAGTGGTTTATTATTTGGTGTGCTTGGATTGGTTTTTTTTACAATAATGGGATTCCATCCATTTATTGGAATATTTGTAGGTATAATAACGCCACCTACCCTTGTTTTTAGTTGGTTATTCTTTTCAATTGAACATAGAGTGGATACAATAGAACAAACTACCCCGGATTTTTTAAGACAAATTGCATCTTTGTTAAGGGCAGGTGTTGGTATTGAAACAGCATTGGAGGATATATCCAAACACGGTACAGGACCATTGAATGATGAGCTTAAAAGAGCAGTTATTGAGATAAAAATTGGTAGTACATTTGATCATGCACTTCTTTCAATGGGAGAAAGATTAAAATCAAAAACTCTTGACAGAACCTTTAGAATGATTGTGGAAGGTAAAAAAGTTGGAGGGGACTTATCAGATGTTATTGAAACAGTAGCGGATGATTTAAGAGCATTATTGGCTTTGAAACGTGAAAGAAAATCAAATGTTATGATGTCTGTTATGTTTTTGATTATATCTGCAATTATAGCAGCACCCTTTGCACTTGGAATGATAATGATATATTCCAGTTTCATTGAATCCATTGGTAAACATAACCCCTTACTTGATGCAGCAGCACTATCTGCAAGTGGATATATAATTATTCATTCAATATAGCCAGTCTATTAATTGGCATCATACTTTATGGTAGTGCAAAGAAAGGTGTGAAATTTGCATTTGTTCTTG
>JAQVTJ010000092.1 GCA_028700095.1 Methanobacterium sp.
ATAAATAATGAAATCTATGACCCTGCAACAATCGAAAAAATAAAAATGATTGAGGGTAATGACCATTATATAAAAGGTAAAGTTAGAATACTTGGAGATATTGATAATGATCTTAGAATACCTAGAACACCTGCACCACCTGGAACAGAGATAAAAGCAGCAGATGCTAAGATTTTAAGTGAAATATTCCAAATGAAAAATTATGGTTTAAAACTTGGAAATCTAATAACACAAGACAATGTAGCTGTTGAAATAGATATAAATAAAATGGTTTCAAGACATCTTGCAGTTCTAGCAATGACTGGAGCAGGTAAATCCAATACCGTATCAGTACTTGTTGATGGTCTTTTAAAGGTTAATGGAAGTGTATTAATTTTTGATATGCACTCTGAATATGTGAACACAGAATTTGGAAATGGACTTGTTAATATAATAAAACCATTAATAAACCCGATTTACATGTCATTTGGAGAGATAAAAAAACTTTCAAACATACCATCAAATGCCTATGTACAAGAAAGATACTTTAGAAAAGCATATAGACTAGCTCAAAAGGATCTTTCCCAAGGTTCAGTATATGGTAAAGATTTTATAGGACTCATTATTAAAATACTTGAATCATGGCTTTTAGAAGAAACAGATGAATCTGAAGGTAAATCCTCAAATGCAACTGATAAAAAATCAATAACAGATGTTTTAAACAAAGTAGAGCATATGCAGGATAAATATGGTAATATATTAAGCTTAGAAGCCAGTGATATTATTGATAATCTAAAGGTGGGCAAGGCAAATATATTAGATCTAGGTTCAGTTGATGAATTTGCATCAGATGTAGTTGTAAGTCACATATTAAGAACAGTTCTTAAAAGCAGAAAAGAATTTATAAGAAGTAATAATGGATTAAGCTTTCCTATTTTCCTTATATTAGAAGAAGCACATATTTTAGCTCCTCAAAACAGAACCACAGAATCAAAACTTTGGATAAGTAGAATTGCAAGAGAAGGACGTAAATTTTCTGTTGGACTGTGTATGGTAAGTCAAAGTCCAAAATCCCTGGATTCAGATGCTCTATCCCAAGCAAATAATATGATAATACTTAGATTAGTAGAACCCACAGACCAAAGCCATGTTCAACGTGCTAGTGAAAATCTAAGCGATGACCTTATAGCACAACTACCTTCATTAAATATTGGTGAAGCCATAGTATTAGGTCTTATGACTAAAATACCTACATTAGTTAAGATAGATGAATTTAAGGGAAAAATAACAGGTGGAGATCTTAACATTGTTGAAGAATGGTCAAAATCTGTGAAAAATGAAAAAGAAACCCTCCAAAAACAAAAACAAGAATATGAAGAGCTTGGAGGAGATTATTAATGCAATTTATTCATATGGCAGATACACATCTAGGTTATCGTCAATATGGATTATCACAACGTGAAAATGATTTTCTTAATGTTTTTAACAATGCAATTAATGAAGCTATAAATGAAAGACCTGACTTTATTATACATTCAGGAGATCTCTTTGAATATTCAAGACCACCAACTAAGGCATTGTTAACTGCACAAGACGGTATTTCACGTTTAAAAAAACAGAAAATCCCAATATATGCAATAGCAGGTAATCATGATATTGTAATGAAAAAAAACTCTATTCCTCCACAAATATTATACAAAGATTTTGGTTTGAAAATTATAAGCCCTAAAAATCCATATTTCATAGAAAAAGATGTGTTTATAGGAGGAGCACCCTACTCATCTAGTTACACATCAAAACATCTAGTTGAAAGGCTTCAAACCATTGAAAAAGTATCATCTGACTATAAAAAAACCATACTAGTACTTCATCAGGGAATAGACCGATATATGCCCTATGAATATGAAATTAAAATAGGAGAAATTCCACAGACCTTTAACTACTGTGCATTTGGACATATACATGAAAGAATAGTAGATGATTTTGGTAAAGGAAAACTTGCATATCCCGGTTCAACTGAAATATGGAGATCAAATGAAGTTGAAGGATATAAAAAGAATGGTAAAGGATTTTATTTAGTTGATATTAGTGGAGATTTACCTGAAATTGAAAAAATAGACATTAAACTACCACGTGAATTTCTAAAAGAAACAATACAATACATTCAACTACAAGAAGAAATAATCCGTATCAATGATTTTATAATGAAATTAAAAGAAAAACCTATATTAAATATAACAGTTACAGGTGGAAATTTCAGCAGATCAGAAGTATATGAAATTATCAACCAAACATTTTCAAATAACTGTCTTTCAGTACGGTCAAAATATCTTCCAGATATAATTGACGAAAACCTGGATATTAACAATATAAAAAAGGACACATTCAATATAAAAAGAATGATTAAAGAACATTTAAAAGATTTTAACAATGAAAAAGTATCTAATCTTGCAACAGAATTATATAAAGAAATGTCAGAGGGAAACTTTGATAAAGCAGAGGATATGACTAAAAAGTTCTACGAGGAACTCAATGATAATTGAAAGTATACATATGAAGAATTTCAAGTCACATACAAACACCCAAATAGAATTTAACACAGGAATTTCCATAATAATAGGGGGAAATGGAGCAGGAAAATCCAGTATTCTTGAAGCTGTAGGTTTTACACTTTTCAAACAACACTCAAGTAAAAAAATAGACCAGCTCATAACAATAGGCAATAATAAAAATAAGATGTTTGTAAAACTTGAATTCACATCAAATGGCAGAAAATACAGTGTAAGAAGAGAACGCACAAAAAACTCATCAAAAGCTAATATAATGGTTAAAGAAGGTCAAAATTTTCATCAACTAGCTTCTGGTGATAATCAAGTTACAAAAGAAATACAAAACATCCTAGAGATGGATGGTGATTTATTTCTTAACGCAGTCTATGTTAGACAAGGAGAAATTGCTGACTTGGTAGATAAAACCCCTGCTGAAAAAAAACAAGTTATTGGAAAACTTTTAGGCCTAGAATCCCTTGAAAAAGCATGGAAAAATGCATTACCCATTATTAATAACTATGAAATGGAAAAAATACGATTAGAAGGTAAATTAGAAACATTAGATAATATAAATAATGATATAAACATTAAAAACACTGAAAAATTACAGTTAAATAAAAATATAGAAGATTTATCCTCTAAAATCGAACACTGCCAATTTCAATTAAAATTAATCACAAAAGAGAAAGAAAAACTTGATAATGATAAAACATTATTTCTTACAATAAAATCCAGTTTAGAATCAAAAAAACAAATCCTAAACAATTTAAAAGAAGATGAATCCCACCTTAAAATACAATTAAATAATATTAAAAACAAGGAAAATAAAATAGAAACTATACTACCTAGATTACCCCGACTTAAATATTTAATAAGATACAGAGACTTAGTGGAAAATTTAAAAAAAATCCAACAGAATGAAATACAAATCAAAAATATAGTTGAAAAGATCCATTTTTTCCAAGATAAAATAGAAAAAAATGAGAAATATTATCTAGATTATTCTAATTTAGAAGATGAAATAAATAAACTAGAAAAAGAAAGAACCAACTTTGAAGGATCCCAAGCCTTACTTAAACAAAACTTAACTAGAAAACAACAAATTATAGAAAAAATGGAAATATCCCATGATAAAATAGTAAAAATTCTAAAAAAGAATAATAAAATCATAGGAACAAATTTCAGTATAATAGAAGAATTTGAATCATATATTAACTCAAAAAAACCTGTTATTGAAAAACTAATCGAAGATCTTGATATTAAAATAAATAAATTTAAAGAGGAAATATCCAATCTAAAAACCCAAAATCAAGACTTTAAAAAACCAATCTCTGAATTAGAATATTTAAAAGAAAAATGTCCAATTTGCAACTCCCAAATTGACTCTTTTAAACGAGATGAACTAATCCAAGATTATTCTTCAAAAATAGAATTAAATAAAAATAAAATATCCAACTTAAACAGTGCAGTTGAAATTTTATTGAAAGATAAAAAGGTTCTAAAAGATAAATATTCCAATATCTCTTCAATCAACATAGATGTATTAAAAGAACATCTCAGCACTTTAAAAGAAGGTCAACAGGATATAAAATTAATAAATGATAATATAAAAAAATTAGAAACCCAAACATCTATATTAAAACAACTAGATAACCAAATCACCGAAAAAAAAGAAGCTTTAAAAGATTTAAAACCTAAATATGAAGAATATTTAAGTGCAAATGGATCGTTGAAATCCTTAGGAGATCAGCAAACACAACAAAATAATCTGAAAGAAACACAACAGAATATAATTTCTATTAAAAAAGATATCAACCAATTAATAGAAGTTATTGGAAATAATATAGAAGATCTGGAAGAGGAAATAAAAGAATTAGAAGATATGAAAGATAAATATCAACATCTTCTAGGTGCTGTGGCATTGAAAGAACCTTTATTAAACAGAATAAAAACAGTACAAAAAAGTATAAATAATCTTGAATCACAAATCCCGGATCTTAAATTAGAAATAGAAAATATATCATATAATAATTCATATCATAATAAAATAATTCAAGATATGGAATCTGAAAATCAGAAATTAATAGATTTAAAAGGTAAAAAACAGGAATTAATAGGAAAAGAAAGTGGAATAATAACAGCATTGAAAGATCTTGAAAATAAATTAGAATTATATAAAATCTACCAAAATGATATTAGAAAACTTAAAGATTTTATTAAACTTTTAAATTATATACGTGATATTTACAGTAAAGATGGTGTTCAAAAAGATCTTCGAAATATTTCAAGACCATTAATAGAACAAAATACAAGGGAATTCTTTGAAAAATTTAACTTTGAATATTCTGATATAAAACTTGACAATGATTACAATGTAACAGTATATGGACCTGGAGGAGAAAGTAATTTGGATATGATAAGTGGGGGTGAAAAAATCGCTGTTGCACTAGCTTTAAGACTTGGAATAACCCAAACACTTTCTAGAGGTAATCTTGAATTAATTATGCTCGACGAACCCACAATACACCTAGATACCTACAGAAGACAAGAACTAATAGATTTATTAAAAAGAATGTCCATAATACCCCAAATGATAATTGTAACCCATGATTCAGATTTAGAAGATGCTGCAGATAATATTTTACGGGTATTTAAACAAAAAGGTGAATCTAAAGTATCTGATTTCTAATATATTCCTAAATAATATGATTAATATAATAATTATATAAAGAACACTTTATAAGATGAACTAAAAAACAAAATATTATATAAAAGAAAAAAAATAATGGATAAAAATCCCATAATACAATCTATAACCTTTTTTTAAACCCTTTAAACCTTGACAACATAACAATTGCTGACACCATGGTTTATTTACTAATCTAATTTAAGTTATTATGCATAAGCAGGATATTTTACTAGGGAGAAATAATTAATAATAATAATGCTAATTAATATAAAGATTAAAATAAGTATTAATAAATATTGTAAAAAGTATTTTGGTACTGTTATTATAAAACTTTTTAAAAAAAAATCTTTCATAAAAATATTAAACCCCCTTATTCTAACTTATAAAAACAATTTTTTTAATGGATTTACTAAAATATCATTATATTAATTTACAATACCAATTCATTTAGATCTATACATCATTTCAATTCTTTTATTTTATAAAAACATCCAAATATATAGAAGAATGGGTTAATTCCAAAACAATGGAATATATAAAACATATTCAAAAACTGAGCAGCGGTTTTATATATCTAAGCCTAGAATTATCTATTAAATGGATAATTAGGTTTTTTGTCTTTTTAAAGTTGCAAAAATACCAATAAAACATAAAATTGTGCAAATTAAAAAAACTGTATGTATACTATTTAAAAGTGCAGGATACTCTAGGGTAGTTATTCGAACATTTCCAATAAATATTGCAAATACCATCAATGCAAGTCCCATACTAAATGTCTGACCTAAAAGTCGCATTGTACTTACCATGGCAGATGCAACTCCATAAAACTTTCTTTCAACAGAACCCATAATTGCATTGGTATTAGGAGATGAAAAGAAACCAAATCCTGTTCCAATAATTATCAAACCCAACATAATAAATATTATACTGGTATTTTCATTGATAAATGCAAATAATAAAAGACCAAAAGTAGATAATGCCATTCCTAATGCAGCTAATTTTTGTGGAACAAATTTATCTGAAAGTCTTCCTGCAATAGGTGCAAATATAGCCATCATAACTGGCTGTGCAACTAATATTAAACCTGCTGATAAAGGATCTAATGCTTTAATATATTGTAAATATAAGCTTAATAGAAATGTTACAGCAAAGGTTGCACTATAATTAATTAAAGCAGCAAGATTTGAAAATGCAAATGTTCTGTTTTTAAACATTTTAACATTAAGCACAGGACTTTCAAGCTTTAATTCATAGAATAAAAATCCTATAAATCCAATAATCCCGCCTATAACCAATATAATTCCTGTTATATTAGGTAATGTTGAAAATCCATACATAACCATTACAAGAACTATACTATAATATATAGAACCTTTAATATCGAATTTTTCCCCTTTACATGCTGCCCATTCATCATTTAATTTCCAA
>JAQVTJ010000093.1 GCA_028700095.1 Methanobacterium sp.
AAATAATGGAAGCAATTAAAAAGAAGATTATAGTGGTTGGAGGAGCTAGTATGGGAGCTTTACGAGCATCTGAATTGGATGACTTTGGAATGATAGGTATAGGCAGGGTTTATCATGATTATAGAAGTGGAATAATAGCATCTGATGATGATGTTGCAGTGGTTATAAACCCCCACACATATGAACAACTCTCTGAAGCATTTATAAATATAAACTACACATTTAAAGCAGCTATGGCCCAAGAAATAATCAATAAATCAGAATTTAAAACATTAATAAAAACTGCGAAATCAATTTATTATCCCAAAAGAAATTATAATAAAATATTACAAGAAGCAAATATTAAAGATGAAAGAAAAAAAGCTTTACAAAAATTTTTAAAGGACAATACTATAGATATTAAAAAGGAAGATGCAATTAATGTTCTAAAATTTGTGAAAAACCTCTAAAAAAAAGAAAATTTATATATTTTATAATATTAAAAAAAAAGGCGGGTATACTAAAAAAATGGAATTTGAAGCGAAACTTGAAAAACTTAAGGATTATCTAAAAAATAAGAAATTACTTATAGCATTTTCAGGAGGAGCAGACAGTTCACTCATTGCATTTATTGCCAATAAAATATCCAAAGAATCACTAGCAGTAACTATAGATAATGGTGTAATGCCAGCTGATTTTATTGGAAATGCAGAAGATATTGCAAAGAAAATTGGTATTAAACATTTAGTTTTAAAAGAAGATTTCCTAGAAGATAAAGCATTCCAATCAAACCCTCCAAACAGATGTTATATATGTAAAAATAAGATGTATTCTAAATTAGTTGATATTGCTAAAGATGAATGTGAAGTTGTTGATGGAACCAATATAACAGATCTTTTAGAAGATAGACCTGGAATAATGGTTAATTATGATAAAAATATTAAAAGTCCACTGGTTATAGCAGGTTTTACATCTGAAGATGTTAAAAAAGCACTTGAACATCTTAAAATTGACTACTCTAAATCAACAACTTGTATGGCAACTAGATTATCAAGAAACACTGAAATAACATCAAAAAAAATAAACAGAATAAAATATGCTGAATCTCTTTTAAAAGGAATTTCAGGATCTGAAATAGTCAGAGTAAGAGATCAAGATGATATTGCACTTATAGAAATAGAAAATGTTGGAAAGATCCTTAAACCTGGAATTATAAAACATATAGATTCAGAATTAAAAGCTGTTGGATTTAAAAAGGTTACAGTTGATATTGGTGAATATAATAAATCTAATAAAGAACTTGTTATTTACAAACCATGTAAAGATGAAAAACATAAGATAATGTTTGAAACAGAACTTCCCTATACAATAAATATAAATGCAACCTGTGAACAACTAAAAAAAATTGGAAATGTGAAATGTTCTAAGGAAATGGGAATAGTAATGCTTGAAATAGATGATAGAAATGTTACAATATTCAAAACAGGAAAACTAGTTGCAAGACGAGTAATAGATAAGGAAGATGCTGAAAAATTAATTACACAAGTATTACCCGGTATAAGAAGAAATATCTAAAAAAAAATCATTTATACATTTCTCTATAAAATATGGAAATATACTAAATTTTAAAAAAAATATTAGAAATAAAGAAAAAAAAATAGGATAGGGCTATATATATTTATTGGATTTTATTAGTGTTAATATCCCTTAAATTTCTTTATGTACTTCTTTACAAAATTTTCTTCTGAAACTTGTTAGTTTTTTGAAAAATCCCCTAGAATCTGTTCCTTCAAGGTTTATAAATCTTCCACCAACATCCACATCCATATTATCTGCTTTTATATCGGTTATTTCCACAATAATTTCAGATGCATCTTCAATTGAATCATTAGCACAAAATTTATAATCTAAATACATTTTATTATGGGGATAAACCTCATTTAAAGCTTTTTTTATTGTTAGTTCCATGACATTGAAAAAAGTTTCAAGTTCAGGAGATCCTTCCCACCAAAGATTTGCCATTATTATTTTTAGGTTAATTGTCTGTATTGAAACATCACCTTTTTTCTTGGCAACAATTCTAATAACTTCAGGATCTGATTTTATTTTAATTATAGGAGTTTCTGACATTTTAATCGATTATAGCTTTTATTAGATCAACAGCTCTTACTAATCCCACAAGATCTCCTTCAACATCTATTACAGGGATCTGTTCAATATTTCGTTGTTTCATTTTATTTGCACATTCTTGTACCGATGTTTTAGTAGTTACAATAACCAACTCAGTATTTGCAACATCTTTCATTGTTTTATCACTGAATTTAAGATGGTTTTTTATAACATAAAGCACACTTTTACTATCCCACGACCATTTGTCACCTTCAGTGCCTACAGAAGTGTTATGTACTGTTCTTTCAGATACAACTTCACTTTCCTCTATAAAATCTGTTTCAGTAAGTATTCCCGAGATTTTACCATCATTATTCAATCCTAGTAGTACTTTAAGTTTATAATATCTCATTATTTCAAATGCCACATTTAATGGTGTTCTTTCCCATGTGGTTGGGATATTTTGGATCATATAATTTTCAGCAGGCTCCTGGATATCCATTTTCCATAATGCTTTATTAATTAAATCTGAAGCAGTTACAAGACCTACCAACTGTCCTTCCTCTACAATTGGAACCCTTCTAATATCATATTCTATCATTTTAGCTGCAACATCTTTTATATCATCATTAGGAGATGCAGTTATAATATCTCTAGTCATTATAAGTGCTATTTGTTCTTCATCAGGATTTTCAACTAAATCTGTTCTTGTCAAAACACCAACAAGTTCATTTGTCCCATTTTTTACAACAGGCAATCCTGATACTTTTTTTTCTCTCATAATTTCCAGGGCATTGGTACGGTTACCTGGCACATGGACAAAATATATGTCTTGGGCCATTATTTCTTTTACAAACATTTTCTTAACACCAGCCATATTAAAATTAATAGGCGAAGATTAAAATAATAAAAAATTTATTTTTTTTCTTCAATTTATTCAATATGCACAGCTAAAACAGGACATTTAGCAGATCTAACCACTTTTTCTGTTACACTTCCAAGTAAAAATCTGTCTAATCCATGTTTACCTGAAGTTCCTATTACAACCAGATCAATACCCTCTTCATCAATTGTTTTAAGTATTATATCTGCAGGAGAACCTTCTTTTGTTTCTAATGTAACTTTTATATCTCCTTCTTCTAAATTATCTTTAGTGGCCATTTCAAAGATATGTTCCAGTGCAATTCGACCTTCTTCTTTCAGCATTTCCTTAATTCTTATAATAAGATCTTCAGCAGGTAATCCAACTAGGGAAGATGTTTCAATAAAATTTAAGGCAATAATTTCTGCACCACTTGCACGTGCAATCCATATTGCATTTTCTGATGCTTTATTTGCATACTCAGAACCATCTGTGGGTAGAAGTATTTTTTTATACATTTGGTTCACCTCTTATGAAGTTATTAATTATACAACCATAATTTTTTTTAAACAAGGATATAAAAACATAATTTAAATTCTATGGGATTATTTGGTTGTCATACCATATATAATATTCAATTTAAAATTTTTTTAAAAGTTATACAATAAATTATATTTATAATTTCCATAAAATATTAATGGAAATTTATATATTCATTTTATAATTGTTTCCATTATTTTTGAAGTTCAATAACTGTTTTACCATTCATATATGGGATTAAAACTTCTGGAATAATTATAGAACCATCTTCCTGCTGATAATTTTCGAGAATACAACAAATAGTTCTTTCTGTTGCAATTGCAGTACTGTTTAATGTATGACAGGTTTTTAAAGAATCTGAATCTCCTTGTATACCATAACGACTATTTAATTTACGGGCCTGATAATCTCTGCAATTGGTGCATGAAACTAGTTCCCTGTAAGTTTCTGAACCAGGGAACCAGCCTTCTAGATCATATTTTTTTGAAGCATTATCATTTAACTCTGAAGAAACAATGGAAACTATTCTATAGGGAAGTCCAAGTTTTTTATAGATAATTTCAGCATTTTCCAATAATTCATTATGAAGATCCTTTGATTGTTCTTCACTTGAAAAAATGAATTGTTCTATTTTTTCAAACTGATGAACCCTGAATATTCCAAGTGTATCCCTACCATGGGAACCTGCTTCTCTTCTAAAACATGATGAAACACCACAATACTTACGTGGTAATGTTCTTTCATCAATTATTTCCCCTCTATGAAGTGCAGCTAATGTTTGTTCTGAGGTAGCTATCAGAAAAAGATCTTCATCCTCTATTTTGTATAATGTATCCTCAAAATCAGCAAGTTCAGATGCTTCTTTAATAACATCATGTTTAATAAAAAATGGTGTTTGAAATAATGTATAACCCTGTTCAGTTAATATATCCATGGCAAATTTAAGTAAAGCCATATTTAAGTATACAATATCTGCCTTTAAATAATAGAAACGGGAACCTGAAATTTCTGCTGCTCTTTTAAATTCAGCACCATCAATTCCTTCAATTAAATCCACATGGCTAGATGGTTTAAAATTGAAAACAGGAATTTCACCTTCTTTTGAGATTATTAAATTATCATCTTCAGTATCTGATATTGGAACATCATCATCAACAATATTTCCCACTTTATAACGATACTCATCCCTTTTTACTATAAATTCAGTGATCATGGGTTCTAATTGACTAATTTCAGTTGCAACTTCTTTTGCTCTGATTTGAAGCTTTTTAAGTTGGTCTTTATCCTGTTTTCTTGCTTGGTTAAATGAATGTGATAATTTATTCCGTTCCCCACGAAGATCATTCAATCTTTGAAGTTCATTTCTCCATTTTGTATCATATTCAACAACTTTATCAACATTTTCCGTTGTTCTAAAACGTTTCTTTTCTGATTCACGAATTAAATCAGGATTTTCTCTGAAAAGTTTAATATTTAACATGGTATCATCAGCTTTTTCTTTTATATTTTTATCTATTTTTTTTAAATAATAACTTATTAATATTATATTTAATTAAAATCCATTTTTTTTATAAAAATATCTATAAAATATTTAGGGATTATTATTTATATCTTTTAAATACAATATTACCCTCTTTAATTAAAGCATTTATTTTTTGGGTTTGGGTTCTGTTAATTAAGGAAAGAATTGGATCTCCAGATAATCCATTTACAAGCATTATATCAGCTAATTTACCTTCTTTGATCATACCACTATTCAATTGTAAAGCTTTTGCAGGATTTACTGTTGCCATTTTAAATATTTCAACAGGCGAAATATATTCTTTGTAATAAGCCCTTGTAACTTTAAGTGCAAATTCCATTTCACTAAACATATTAGGAGAGTTAAACATTAAATTATCAGTTCCCAGACATATATTTATCCCAAGATCTAACATTTCCTTTAAAGGAGGAATTCCAACACATAATGAACCATTAGATCTAGGACAAGACACTACAGAAGTTCCTGTTTCACTAATAAGTTTTAAATCATCATTTAATGGGAATGTTACATGTATAAGAAGATCAAAACCTGCCTTTAAAGCTCTTTCAACCTCGGTTTTACCAGTTAATTTCAATGAACTTATTTGAAGCTCCTCATATTCCGCAACATGTATAGAAGATAATTTAGAATTTTTCCTACAAATATCAGTTATTATAGTTGTAATTTCATCATCAACTTCTCCAAATCCACTTAAACCTATTCCATCACAAGATTTAAGAATCATCTCAACTGTTTTTTTAAGTTCTGATCTACTATTATTGGAATTATAGAATGATTCATGTCTTCCTAATATTATTTTGGTAATAGAACTATTTATCCCTGCCTTTTTAAGTAAATCAATACCTTCAAATCCTCCTTCTCTAAAATCAACAAATGTACTTGTACCTGTTTGTAACATTAAATCTAATGTACATTGTATTGCTTCTATAATATCCTGTGAAGATGTTTTAGCAAGTATCTGATGTTTTATACCATTTGGAGGTTTTACTATTTTATCTATAGAATAACCATCACCCATATCCTTTGCAACAGAATCCCCAATATGCACATGAGAATTAATAAGGGACGGTGCTGCAATACAACCTTTTCCATCTATTATTTTACCTTTTAAAAGCTTTTCAGACACTTCTATAATTTCATTTTCTTCAATGATTATATTTGCTTTACATAGATCCATATTCTCACCATAGAGAACATGGGCATTTTTTATTGTGATCATTAAATTAAATTATTATATTTTCTAATATTATTAATTTTTTAATATAAATTTTAAAATATTAAACATAAAAAAATCTCTAACACTATATACATTCAAAAAAAAAGTTAAAATAAACTTTCTTATAAAAAAAGAAATTTAGATCTTAAATTTTCCCAGTTATTGAAAATTAATAATTGTATTTCTAGTAGAATCTAACTAAAATAATAGTTTACAATACCAAAATAGTGTTTTAAAAGCTTTTTGGGGATTTTAGATAATTTAGAGGGTGTTAGAGGTTATATTTAATTGGGTGTAGTTGGGCGGTGTGTTGGTGCCTTTTTTTATATATTGTAAGGGGTTTTTTTATTAAAAAAAAGAAAATGTGGGGTTTTATGGTGGTGTTGGGTTTTCGTT
>JAQVTJ010000010.1 GCA_028700095.1 Methanobacterium sp.
ATCTACTTTGGTTATATCTTCAACAGATTTGGGAAGTGTAGTGGTCAATATACAGTTTTTATAATTGACCTTTACTTCTTTTACTTTTATTTCCCTTGGAAGCATTATTTTTCTATGTGTTTTTCCATAACATCGCTCTTTCTGGACAAACTTTGAATCTTCTGGCACTTCTTTATAAATTGCTGTAATCTCAATACTATTTTTTGATATTCCAATATCAATATCATCTTTTTTAAGACCGGAAATATCTGCTATAACTTTAAATGTATCATTAGTTTCTAATACATCAACCAATGGTTTTTTTTGCGAGTTTTTTGGCTCCTGCAGCTTCATCTGTATATTCAGATATTGTTTCATTGATATGTTCTGATCCTTTACGGAATTTCTTAACAATATCATTTAAGAGCTTTTCACCAGGAGTTCTGCCTTCTTCTTCACTTTCCTTCTCGAATTTAGCTTGTTTCTTTTTAGCTTCTTCTTGAAGTTCCCCTAGTTCTTCTTTAATTTCATCTTTCTTATTAGATGCACTTTCTTTAATTTCATGCATCTTACTACCCATTTCTTCTTTCTTTTCACCCATCTCTGATTTTGTTTCTTCCATTTTCATGTGAATATCTTCTTTTCCAGTGGACGTTCCTTTAACATCCTTTTTAGCGCTTTTATCATTTTTTTATTGTCATTTTTTTCTTTAAAGCAGGTTCTGGTTCAACAAATTCTTCTCTCATAATTATTTCCTCCGATTATAATCAATCATAATAAAAATTATATTTTATCAAAATTTATTCTTCCTTAAAAATTCTTCCTTTAATCAGGACATTATCACCAATGGTTTCAATCATTTCATAGGGTACAATTTTTTTATCACCAAGACCAATTTTGGCAGATATACCTCCCTCCTTTAAAATAAAAGATTCCACTTTGTTATTTTTAAAATCCCAAACTACATCTTCCACAAATCCTATCTGATCTCCAGATCCATCAATAACATTTTTTCCAAGCAGTTCATCCGATATTTTCATTTTCACCCTCCAATAAATTATAACATTCATTTAAATGATGCTTATATCACACTATTACACTATGTTTGTTCTAATTAATAAATATATTTATTTTCTTAATAAAAAACCGTGCAAAAGCTTGATATATTCCCATGTTTAATGGAATTAAAAATAATACAATAAAATTTTATTAAAAAATAATAAAATCATAAATTTCGAAATAAAAAAAATATTTCCTTGGATAAAACATTTATTAATCATAAAATAAAATATAAGTAATATTAAAAATTAAAAAATTATTAATCTGGTGGTGATAATAAAACTAAAAATATCACAAATTCATTAATAAGATGATATGGATTGGGTAGACATACTAAAACCAAGGATGTGATAAAATTAAAATAATAAATAATAAAATATATGTTTTAATATTCATTTTTGGAATGGCATTGGCATTATCCAACACTTTGCAGGTAGGATATAGTACAACAGCCCCTATAATGTTAAACCCACAGATCTAACAGTTAACAATATCCATGGATCAACTCATCATTATAGTTTTATCAAAGCATATTTAACAGATAATCAAGGCAAACCATTGTTTAATAAGACGATAACATTTAATATTCAAGGAGATTCAAACACATACCTAGCAGTCACAAGCAACAGTGGATATGCTATACTATATTATTATATATTCCAAAGTAGGGATCTTACCATATAACAACCAACTTCCAAGAGGATCCAGCTTATTCTGGAAGCAACAGCACCAGTATGTTAAAAGTAGAATAAATTATTTAACCTAGAAGTTGATATTTTACAGATCACAATCAAATCATTAAAAATTCACATAGAAAAAAAATATCATAACATCCAATAGGAATTAACATAACAGACTATAATAGTAAAATAATTGAATATTATATAATAATGAACTAAATTTTATACTAAGATAAATATGTGTACAATATTCTAACTTATTTTTATAACCTTACCTTCTCCAATAAATTTGTTAGTAGATTTATGATAAAAAAAGAATATGCATCTAATAATAATTAATAACTGAAATATTATTTTTTTTTATAATTTTTTAAAACATCTATAATCGATCATATTAACCTGTATATTCCTTTTAATACATATTAAATTATTTTTAGCTAGAATATTAAGATAATACTATTAATTAAATATTTTATTTAACTATAAATACATAAAATTATTGTATATTACAAATTAGATATAATAACAAAACTTAATATCATTAAAAGCCAAATAAACCCGTGGATTATATAAAAAAAAATATTATAATATATTAAAAGAAAAATATAAAAAATTGTTACAAAAACAATCCCAAACATAATTAATATTTAATAACTAATAAAAATATACTTAAAAAAAAAATGATCTTTACCCTCAACTAGGAAACATACAAAATTCCCATTAAACCTATAATAAAAATGAAAAATTTAATTTATAGATCTTTAAATAGTTTTAAAATAGAAATATCATAACTTTAAACAATTAATATTTACTACCTTCACCCTATATCTTAACTTTTTTATTGTTTAAAAATTAATAACATAAGTGGAGCAAAAAATATATGTACAAAAAAATTTTATTAACCACAGATGGTTCTTTAAATGCGGAAAAAGCAGGTAAACATGCTTTATGGATAGCAAATATTAATAATGCAGAAATTGTAGTTTTATATGTTTATGAGCTTTACAGTTCACAAATCGGTGTTTTACCTTTATCAATAGTACCAGGTTCAAATGAAAGATTATATGAGCCTTTAAAGGAAGAAGGAATAAAATTTACAAATGAATTTAAAGAAAAATTAGAGACATATAAAGAAGAGCAAGGCTATAAAAACATTAAAATAACCGCTATAATTAAAGAGGGTAGACCATATAATGTAATACTTGATATGATAGAATTAGAAGATTATGATTTAATTGTAATGGGGGCATCAGGTAAACATGGTTTAGATAGATATACATTGGGAAGTGTTACTGAAAGCATTATTAGAGATACAAAAAAACCAGTTTTTGTTATCCCCTAACACTTATCCTTTCATTTTATACTTATTTGTCTTTGGGTTTCCTAAACCTTTGGAAAAATCCTTTATTTGTGGGTTTAATATTATCGTTTAGATAGTTGCTATGTTCGCTCACTGTTTTGTCCATTTTATTTATTCGATCCATCATCTTTTCAAATGATTGCTTATAATCCTCAACATGAATTATCACAACAATATCATCTGGTTTGAATGATTCCATTGTTTCAGTTGTTTTAATTGTGTTGGTATCCACAACTATTCCAGTAGTGGATCTTAAACTCTTTTTTTGTAATTCATTATATTTCGCATATTTAATATGTTTTTTTTAGATGTACACATTAATTTATTATTTGGGACTTCTAAATTTCTTTTTATATATTTCAATTAGATTGAAATTCTTCTGGGATCACAACAGCTGCTTCTCCAGCTGAACATAGAGGTATGGCTTCAATTAGGTTATGTATCCTTTCATAAGGAATAGATACAAATATTAGGTTATTATCGAATTTTTGATGTTTTCTTGCTGTCCAATCTCCAGTGATACATTGGTATTTCCTGTCATTATAGTATATGATATTGATGTGTTACATAATGCCCCGATTAATTGTTGTTTTGGTGATATTCCATTCCAGTATGTATCTAATGTTATTAATCGACATGCTTGTTCAGGATTACATTGAAACAAAATCATATCGGGCCTTATTTCTGCTTTATCCAATGGTGTTATAAGAATTCTGTCTGCTAGTTCTGTTGGTGGTTCAGTTGTAAGTTTCTGCATTCTCTCAAATGATACAATAGATCCAGTGAGTTTTTCTCCCTGGGTTAGGAATTTTTGTAATTTTCTTTTTTGATCATGGGCCATTACCTTTGTAAATCCACAGTACCGGCTTCCACCAGGACAGGTTGATACATTTTCATCAATTAAAAAACTTTCCCCTTTTGCAGCAAGTTTTAAAGCCCTGCATATGGATATTTTCTCATATTTATCTGTTGTTATTTCATCATTGGTAAATGATATTGCTAATGGTTCATATTCCAATCCTAAAATTTGTTTAAAAAGTTGTGCTTGTTTTTGGAAATCCATATTCTTACACATCCCATGATCCACTTATTATTCATACTTATCTGGTCATGCAATAATTTTTGTAATTTTAAACCAATTTATTTTATGTAATTATAAAAGATGTTAAATAAACTAAACAATGCCCTTTTTTTTTATATTCCATATCTACGATTGAATTTTTGTCCTTCGATAAAATTTTTGTTGTATTCTTCATTATTACCTGCTATCTTCTGGTTTATTCTATTTTCAATTTCCTTTGGTTTTTGAGTGTTTTTAAGAAATAATGTTGTTCGATCATGGCCACCATAAATTTGTATGTCACCCGAGCTTGTAATCCTTTGAACAATACCTTGTGAAACAATTATATCTTGTATTTTATTATAATGCATGTAAATATTTTTTTTACTTATTATACCGCTTTTTATTATTACCCTTTTATCTGTAAGTATATAGCATGTGGATTTCCATGATAGGAAACTCCATAGTATTGATAAAAACAATAGTGCTACAATTAAAATAAGGCCATATGTAAACCATTCAACAAATGGAAAAGTGGTTAGATATATAATTTTTCCCTGTAAAACTGCAGCATATCCAATTAAAGTTGTGAAAAAAAAGAGTATGAGTAGCAGTATAACTAATTTAAATAAAGCAGGTTCTAATGCTGGAATAAACATTGGTCTTGTTTTGAATAAAATTCTTTCTCCAGGATGTTTTTGTTGATTGTTTCTATTCATATTTAATTATATCTATATTTGGATAATTAATATTTTACTGATTTGTATTAGTAAAGATTATTATTAAATTTTATTAAAAATGTTCAAACCTTAATAAAAATTTATAATTTTTTAAAGGTTTATTTATATATCCAATTTATAAAAATAAGTACATACTATTAAAATATGTTAATAATCTGAAAAGATTATATGGGGGTTTTAAAATTTTGTATATTTAGACCCATATTATTTGATAGTTATGATAAATATGATTTAAAGTTAAATCTATACTAGAAATATTAAATTAAGAAGTAATATGTGAAATAAAAAAGTTTATTGAAAATTAAATATTATTTAATTTTCGAATGCTAAAAAATATTTTATAATATAATAAAAAAAAATTTTTGGGTTTATTCTACTATGTCAGCAAAACCAAAATTCCTTCTTACAGAGTTAACTCTGATTGTAACTTCGTCGTCGACTTTAGCGCCTGCAACAAAAACAACGAAACCTTCAATACGTGCAATTCCGTCTCCGTCTCTACCAGTATCTTCAATTTTAACGTCGTATTCTCCACCTTCTTTAATTGGGGCGTCATTTCCTCTATCATTTCCGTAATTTCCAAACATATTTATTCACTTCCAATATATGGCCTTGGGCCTCAAATTCAAATATTTTATTCAATAATTTATTTATATTAAACTAATTTAATTTATTCTACTACGTCAGCAAAACCAAAATTCCTTCTTACAGAGTTAACTCTGATTGTAACTTCGTCACCGACTTTAGCGCCTGCAACAAAAACAACGAAACCTTCAATACGTGCAATTCCGTCTCCGTCTCTACCAGTATCTTCAATTTTAACGTCGTATTCTCCACCTTCCTGAATAGGTGCGTTGTTTCCTTTATCATTCCTGTTATCATTTCCGTAATTTCCAAACATACTCATTTTAATTCACTTCCAATTTTTAGCCCGAAGGCAGATTTAAATATTTAATCCAATTATATATTTATCTCTTTCTATTTATATACCTAATGCTATTATTCTTCAACATCTACCATAATTCCATATTCAATTTCCATTTCGCATCCTTTCGGGCCACAGCAAAAGTGTTGTAAATCAAATTTTGCCAAAATTTTTTCACCTCTCAATAACTAATTTTTTTACCGGAGTAAAATTTATTATAAAGCTGAAACCATATCCAATATATTATTATAAAAATTTGTAATTACGATCTGCTATATGTTCTTCTAACATGAAATTGTAGATTAGAATAACATTTTTGAAATTAAAAATCTCAAAAAAAGAGCCATTATTTTTAAGGGAATCTTAAAATAATAATCATATTTTTCAATCTTATCATAAAATCTTGTAATATTTCCAACTCTGTATATTATGTAATTATAATATGTACTTTATAGTATATAAACTAACTAGTATATTTAATATCATACTATCGAAAGCTTTATATAGTTTAAAATATTATCATTTATATACAAACCGTTTTGTATAACAAATAATTACAACGTATATATAATGTTATACAAATTTATAAAGTGAAGATGTTAAATATTATATAAAATTCTCCCATTAGATTAATGCAACCTTTTCAGGCCAACTATCAATTGGGGAGTGTAAATATAAGATTTCATACAAATTCTTTGACACTACATTTTTTTTGTTGAGGTAGATATTATGTCTAAAAAGATAGCTGTAGGTTTAAGATTAGATGAAACACAATTAGATCAACTGAAGGATTTTTCTAAACGTAAAGGTGGAAGCCCAGTCAGCCATCATATCAGAATTGCAATAGCAGAATATTTAGAAAAATATGATAACTGGGAAGAACATATAACACAATGATCATATTAACAGAATTTATTTAACTAAATGTTCAAGAATGAATTGAAAAATATTTGAATATTTTAACCTAAAATTTTTATTTAACCGATTTTTTAAAAGTGATAAATAATGAGTGAATTAATTCATATAAAAGATAGAGGAATTATGAAAGCAGCCAAATATAAAGATTCCTTTAAATGCAGTAAATGTGGTTTTATAGTGCTTAAAAGTCAGATACACCACAAGTATCAACAAGGTATCTTAGAAATACCCATATAATAATATTATTTTTTAAAATAATATAATAAAATATTGGACAGATATTATAAATATAAATCTTATTCATAGTTAAAGATAAGGGGATGAATGGTATGGATAAAACTCATAAAGCTGAAGTTTCAGAAAAAGAAGAAATAAAACAGGAAAATCCAAAAAAAGAAGATATTAAACCGGAAATTTCGGGTAAAGAACAGATGAAACAGGAAGTTTCTGAGATTGAAGCAAACGAAACCAAATGTCCCGAATGTGGATCTGAAAATATTATAAATGACCAGGGTCGTGGCGAAGTTGCTTGTGGAGCATGTGGTCTTGTTATTGATGATAATATTATGGATATGGGTCCTGAATGGAGAGCTTTTGATAGTGAGCAGCGCGATAAAAGAACAAGAGTAGGTGCCCCTATGACATATACCATACATGATAAGGGTCTTTCAACTATGATTGACTGGAGAAATAAAGATATTTATGGTCGTGATATACCTGCCAGAAATCGTGCGCAATGGTATAGGCTTAGAAAATGGCAGAGAAAAATTAGAATATCCGGTGCAACAGAAAGAAACCTTGCATTTGCACTTTCAGAGTTAGATAGAGATTCTTCAAGATTAGGACTTCCAAGAAGTGTTAGAGAAGCTGCATCAGTAGTTTATAGAAATGCTGTTGAAAACAAATTAATTCGTGGAAGAAGTATTGAAGGAGTTGTAGCAGCATCATTATATGCAGCATGCAGAAAATGTAATGTTCCAAGAACACTTGATGAAATAGCAGAAGTTTCAAGAGTAGGTAAAAAAGAAGTTGGAAGAACATACAGATTCCTTACAAGGGAACTGAATATTAAACTACCACCAACATCACCAGTAGACTATGTACCAAGATTTGCAAGTGATTTAAATCTTTCAGGTGAAGTACAATCTAAAGCCATAGAAATAATTAGTATGGCAATGGATAAAGGATTAACATCAGGAAAAGGACCTACAGGTGTAGCAGCAGCAGCATTATACATAGCATCTGTACTTTTAGGTGAAAGAAAAACACAAAGAGATGTAGCTGAAGTTGCTGGAGTAACAGAAGTTACAATCCGTAATAGATACAAAGAAATTAGTGAAGAAATAGAAATGGGTTTAACATTATAACTACAAAAACATCCCCAATATTATTTATAATTCTAATTATATTTCCTAATTTAAATTTTTTTTTTAAATATTTCATCCTAACAATATATTATATAAATTTTATAGTCCCCTAAAAAAAAAGATGAATAAAAAAAGAAAAAAATATTTTGTCAAATAATTTATAAAATAAGATATATGGAATAGATTTACTAAAAATATTTATAAACCTATTTTGCCTTTTAAAGTAAATAAAAGCCATAATATAATGAATACTGCAAATATTATATAAAGTGTTCTTCTGGATTTTGCAATTTTCTTCTGGTTTACAATATAGCTTTGCTCACATTTAGGAGAGCAAAATTTTTCTGATAATGGTATTGGTGTTTGGCACATTGGGCAGTGCTTGTGTTGATCAATCATATTTAAAAACCTCTTGAATAAAAAAAAAATTTTTTTTTTATTATAATATTTTAAATTATATATATATATTTTTTTTATTTAACTATTCTTCCTGTAATATAATGGTACCTATCTTACCATTTATTGCTGTTTTAATATTTTGAGGATCTTCCCCATTTAATATAATAGTTTTGATATTGGATCTTTTAATAATTTGTATTGATGTCATATCAAAAAATTCATATGTACCTGCTTTATTATCATTTGTTGACATGAGTTTCATCATAGTTGAAGGTTTAACTTCATCAAATTTCTGTGCATCAGGATATTTATTAGGATCCTTATTATAAAGACCATCTACTGAAGTTGCATTAATAAGTAGTTCTGCATCTACAAATTCTGCTAGAATGCTTCCCACTGCATCTGTACTGTGTGCTGGTTCTGTACCGCCCATTACAATAATTTTATTAGAATTTGCAAATTCTAATGCCTTTCTAAAATTATGTGGCACTTCAGGATATGCATCTGATCCCAGAGCTGTGATTAAAAGCTTTGCATTTAATCTTGTTACTTCTATACCTACATCATCACATATTGCTTCAGATGCTTCAAGACCTCGGGCAATTCCTATATAATCACGTGCTGTTTTCCCACCTCCTACAACAACAAATATTTGATGTTCTTTAGCCAGGTCTTGTAATACCTGTGCATAGTCCTTGAATTTTTTGTAATCATAACCTTTAATTATTATTGAACCGCCTATTGTAATAACTATCTTCATCTCAATCACCATCAAAGATATTAAATTTAATATAATAAATAGTATTAGAAGATATAATATAAGTAAGTTGAAGTAGTTGGTAGTTTATAATCAAATAATATAAAAATATACATATGTTCTATTTTAAAATTATACTAAATATATTAATAGATTAAATTTTATAAGTTTAGGAGTGACATAAAGTGAGTGAAGTATCATCAAAAGAACTGTACGAAGTAAAAAGAACCCTTAAAGAATTAGCAGGAAAAAAAGGGAGAGGTACAGAATTAGTAACAGTTTATATTCCACCGGATCGTCAAATTAGTGATGTTGTTAAACATATGCGTGAAGAATTAAGTCAAAGTGCTAATATAAAAAGTAAACAAACCAAGAAAAATGTTCAATCTGCAATTGAAGTTATAATGCAGAGAATGAAGCTTTTCCCACGTCCTCCAGAGAAGGGTTTGGTTTTGTTTGTGGGGATGATTCCTAAAGGCGGGCCTGGAACAGAGAAAATGGAAACATATGTGTTCGAACCCCCTGAACCAGTTCAAACTTATATTTATCATTGTGATTCAACCTTTTTGCTCAAACCTCTGCAGGAAATAATTGAAGATAAGGATGTTTATGGACTTGCAGTTATAGATCGTAAAGAAGCCACAATTGCTATTCTTCGAGGAAAACGGATCGATATAATAAAAAATCTTACAAGTGGTGTTCCAGGTAAACATAAAGCTGGTGGACAATCTCAGAGAAGATTTGATCGTCTTATTGAATTAGCAGCTCATGAATTTTTAAAAAGAATAGGAACACATATGAATGAAGCCTTTTTAGATGTTCTTGATCTTAAAGGAGTTATAATTGGAGGTCCTGGACATACAAAGGATGAATTTGTTGAAGGTGATTATCTTCATCATGAAATAAAAAATCTGTTAATCACAACTGTAGACACATCTTATACTGGTGAATTTGGAATAAGAGAAGTGATGGAAAAATCTATGGATGTACTAAGTGAAATTGATGTTGTAAGAGAAAAAAAATTAGTGCAAAGATTTTTAGTAGAACTTATAAATGAACAAGGACTTGCATCTTATGGAGAAACTGAAGTAAGAAAGAACCTTCAAATGGGTGCTGTTGATGTATTATTATTATCAGAAGATATTAAATCAAAAAGAGTTAACTATGAATGTCAATCATGTGGAAAAACCCTAGATAAAACCATTAAAGATAAAAATCAAATTAAAGATAAATCCTGTCCTGATTGTAATGAAAAAATGAAAATTAAAAAAGAAGATATTATTGATGATTTTGTTGCTTTAGCAGAAGAAGTTGGTTCACAAGTAGAGATAATATCAACAGAAACAGAAGAAGGAATGCAATTATTAAAAGCTTTTGGAGGCGTAGGTGCTATATTAAGATATAGGCCTTAATTATATTTTTTTTAATAAAATAAAAACTAAAAAATAGGAGATATATAAAAAGAAAGGGAATTAAGATAATATTTTATCCTAATCTACTGACCCTTATTAAAGATTCAACAGGAACATTTTCAACATCAAATATACCTGCTTTATCAATTAGCACAACTACTGCGAGTGGAATGGCACCTAAATCTTTAAATACCTTGGCAGCTTCAGTTATGGTTTTGCCACTTGTAATAACATCATCTACAATAACTACATTACGTCCTTCAACAGCTGCAAAATTACTGCTTATAGCACCTTTTGCATCTTCTTCCATTTTTCTATGTTTTATTGGATGGAAAACAGATATATCTGCACCGACTATTTCTGCCATCATTGTTGCAAATGGTATTCCACTTACAGTTATACCTACTATTACATCAGGCTCCCCATATTTAAGTGCCATATCTGCCATTGCAGCAGAAACATATTTCATTCTAATGGAACTTCCACCTAAACTGTTCCAGTTTATTGCAAAGTCAACAGGTGCTTTTTCTGACTTATCTTCTGTTTTACTATCTTTACCCTGTAATATAAGCCATCTAGCAGTGTCTTTTGATACGTTTAATTCGTCTGCTATTTCTCCAGTTGTAAAACCTCTATGTCTTAGTTCCTGGGCTTTTTTAACTAGTTTTTCATTCATGTGAATCACATCCTTGTTAACTAACATTCATTCATATTTACAGGGATTAATTTCTGAGCAGATTTCATTGCAGCAAGTACAACCTTTAATGCATGTATTCCATCTTCCCCTGTTATTTTAGGTTCTTCATCATTGGTAACTGATGATAAAAATGATTTAAGTTCATCTTTTAAAGGTTCTGAATGGGTTACTTTTACTTTTTGAGCATTTTTCCCATAGACTTCTACTGTTTGATCAATATAGTCTAGGGAGATAATACCTTCAACACCTGTAATTTCTAGTTGTCTCTTTTTATATGGTGTCAGCCAATTGGTTTCAAGTATACCAACAATACCATTTTCAAATTTCATCATTATTTCTGCATGATCTTCATATTCACATTTTTCCAGTCTACTACCCATATTTGCATATACCTTTGAAGCAGGGCTATCAAAAAGATAGAACATAGTATCTACTTCATGTATAGCTAGGTCAATTGTAACACCCACATCTTTAATTCGTGGCGGGAAAGGCCCGACTCTTTTAGCTGAGGCAGATACAATTTTACCAATTACACCTTCTTTAATGAGCCTTTTAGCCTCAACCACCGCAGGATTGAATCTTTCCACATGTCCTGTTGCAAGTTTAACTCCTGCTTCATGAGCTGCGTTTACCATGTCCTTTGCTTCATCTAATGTGAATGCAATAGGTTTTTCTACTAAAACATGTTTTTCTTGCTCTATTGCACCCATAACAACATCATAATGATAGGTTGTAGGAACACATACACTAACAACATCTATCTCTGACATTCTTAAAATATTATCATAATCAACAAATCCCACAGTGTTGAATTCCTTCGAAACTTCTGCTAGTGTTCCACTCATAAGATCTGAAACAGCTATTAAATTAGCATTTGGAAGTTCAGAATAAACCCTTACATGGTTGTAACCCATAGCTCCAACACCGATTACGCCAACATTAACCTTACTCAAATAGAATCCTCCATCATAAGTTTTGCAGCTTTCAAACCCAATTTACTGGCTTCATCTGCAGAACCTTCCACTTTTACTCTTGAAAGTACTTTACCTTCCTTTGTAAGAAGAACAGCACATAGTTTGAGTTTATTCTCTTTTATATTAGCAGAAACACCTAAAGGCCATTGACAACCTACACCTAATTCTTGGAGTACTTTTTTTTCTGCAGTTACTTCTTGTAATGATGGCAGATGGTTTAATTTCTTTAAAATGTTTCTTTTATCACTATCCTGTCTTGCAATCACTGCAATTGCACCTTGTCCTGCTGCAGGTGTGAAATATTCAAGGGAAAACCTTTTTTTTATATTTTCAGTTAAACCCAGTCTTTTTAAACCTGCTTCAGCCATTATAGTTGAATCATAATCTCCACTTAATACTTTCTTTATTCTTGTATCTATATTTCCCCTTATAGTTTTTATATTAAAATCTTTTTTATGTAAGTTACAGAAAGCTTCCCTTCTAATGCTGCTTGTTCCAACTGTTGCACCTGATGGAAGTTCATCCCATTCATATTTTGATACTAACACTTCATTTGGAGATTCTCTTTGGGGAATAGCAACTATTTCAAGATTTCCTTCTAGTTCTGTTGGTAAGTCCTTTAGACTGTGGACTGCAAAATCCACATCTCCTTTTAAAACTGCGTTATCAAGTTCACGGGTAAATATGCCCTTGGCATCAATATTGTAAAGTTGAGAATCTTGAATTTTATCTCCTGTAGTTGTGATAATTTCCATATCTATTTTTTCATCTGTTATTTTTGATAATAAATTAATTATACTTTTTGTTTGGACAGTTGCAAGACTGCTTCCCCTTGTACCAACCTTCAAAAAAATCATCTCCAGTAATAAAATTTAGGTATTAGTTTTGTTAGATTTATATATTCATTATATTTTCTGAATTAAGGTTTATATATAATATAAAATGATCTTTGGGATAATATGTAAACATTATAAATAAATCATTTCATTAAAACTCCTATTGAATGGTTCTAGTATAATCTCTAATAAATGTTACCATGTTAAAGTTATGATTTTTCTATTTATCTTTTTTTAATATCTGAATAATTTGATCTGTAGATAATAAGTATATTAGAACAAGTATTTTTAGAAGCATATGTTATAGCCTTATTTAAATCATTTAAATATATATAATTTCTATTTAAATTTTTTTTAACCTCAGCTCCTAATTCATCTGTTAATATTAATGTTATATTATTTTCTATTTTATCTAAAACTTTTGAAACAGATTTTTCATCTATTTCTTCACATGTTACTCCGTATTTACCGCCAAATATCACATATAAATCTTTCATATCTTTAGTCATGGATAATGCTTTTTTCACAGCTGTAACATTCAATCCAGGATTTATTTCTTCTATAATTCTAATTCCATTATATTCTGTTGTTGATGTTCTTCCTTTAACACCTTTAAAGTTGTTTAAGCCTTGTTTTATTTTTTCTAAAGGGGTTTCCAAAATTAAAGATGCTGATATTGCAGCTAATATATTATTTATATGTATGGGGGCTGGTGCAAATGTTGATATTTCCATATGTTCGTTGATAATTTTATCTGTGAGGGTTTTAAAATTGGTAATATCTATTTTTATATTGGTTTTATCAAACCCCAATCTTATTTGGGTGGCTGTTATATTGGCTGGATTTTTTGTTTTAATTTTTCCATTATCAAATGTATTGGTTTTTTCATGGAATTGGGAATAATATCTATTAAAAGAATCTAGATCACATGCAACTCTTTTACTTTGGAATATTTGCATCTTTGCATAACTTGCAACTGTTGAATTATTTGCAATGGAATAATTTTCAGCTATATTGGTTATTATTCCCACATCTGCAAGTCCTGTTCCACCAAGAGATGTTTCAAAGATACAAATTCCAATTTCATATTCTTTTGAAATATTCCATGCTTCAATTATACTTGCAGGTGTGATGCTTATGTTTTTCTTTAAAAGTTTCCATTTATTATTTTCAATAACTTCAACACCTAAACTACTTAAAATTAAGGGATTTAAATCTTTAAATATTTCTTTTAATATCCATACAACACTGGTTTTACCTTTAACCCCTGTAACTTCTATTATTGGTGTGTTTATCTTATTTTTAAGTAAAAATCCAACTGCCTGATGATGGGTTATATGGGTTTTATATTCTAATTTACAATGTATAGGTGCAATTAATAGAAGATCTGGTTTGGTGTAAATATTTTTTTCTGAAATTAATTTATCCACATATTCTTTTTCTATGAATTTCAATCCTTTATTTTCTAATTTTATCTTGGTTTTATATTCCATTGTTGAGTAGATGTCCCATGCATAAACTTCTATATTAGGTATTTTCAAAAATTCAGATGCTATTATGGTACCTCCATGGGTCATATCCACTATTAAAATTTTCATAGAGTTATACATCTCCTTGAAGTTTCTCTCGAACCCTTCTATAGAAATTTTTAGTTAACCTAAGGAAATATGCACTGTTATCTGATTTTTTAAATATCATTTCATCCATATAATTTATTTCTTCCTCTAATTGTCCGTCTATTACTGCAACTGCTTTTTTACCTTCACGTAAAAATTTAACCTTAATAATACTATTATCAGGCACCACTGTAGGTCTTGCACCTAACTTAAATGGGCATATTGGAACTATTATAAATGCACCAACTCTTGGGTCAACTATAGGTCCTCCTGCTGACATGGAATAGGCTGTTGAGCCGCTTGGAGTGGCAATTATAATTCCATCTGCTCTTAGTTCTTCTACAATCTCATCATCAACACTTATTTCTATGTGAAGCATTTTAGCAGGTTTTTGGGTCATGAGAACAACTTCATTAAGTGCGGAATGTAATTGTTTATTATGATATACTTGTAGTTGTGTTCTTTTTTCAACAAAGTAATTTCCATTAAGAACCTGTTCTAATGCTGTGAAAGTTTCTTCAGGATCTATTTCTGTTAGAAACCCCACAGCACCCATGTTAATACCAAATAATGGGATTTTTTTCTTATTAATAAATCCTTGGGTTCTTAATACTGTTCCATCCCCACCAACTGCTATAACCATATCCACATCCATATCTTCCAGTTTTGTGGCTAGTTCTTGGTATTTGTTAAGTTTAGATGCTAATTCCCAGTCTAGTTGAGTTTCCACATTTTTTTCCATAAGAAATTCAACTATTTTTCCTGCTAGCACAATTGCTGTTTCAACATCAAGACGTGCCACAACTCCTAAGCGCATCAGCTACCTCCTAATATGTCTATTATTTCTCTGTGAATTGTTTTATTACATGAAGCAACTATAGATGTTCTGTCAAGAACATTCAATCCATTTTCAAGCATTTGGCATTTTTCATCTGTTACAATACCTGTTGATTCTTCAATTATAAGTTTTGCAGCAGCTATATCAACTATTCTTAAATTACCTCTAATATCTAAAAATGCATCATATGTTCCATCTGCAACATAACATAATTCTATTGCAACTGAGCCTAAAATTCTCATACTTCTAACAGTTTTACAGAGTTTATCTATTTTAGACATTTTTGCACGGTATATATAGGCACCTATAGATGATCCTGAGACATCAATTTTTTGGGATGGTTTTATTGGAATTCCATTGTGAAATGCTCCATTGCCTTTTTTTGCATGGTAAATATCTCCAGTTGCGAAATTTTTAACAAATCCCATTTCCACATCAGTGCTAATTAGTTTACTTGGATCTGTAACTAGTTTTGATGCACCCCTGGGATCTGCAATAGCAATTGATATACCATATGCTGGTATATTTTTTATGGCATTTCTAGTACCATCTAAAGGATCAACTACTAAAACTGCTTCAGATTGTCCTTTTCCTATTTTTAATTCCCCTATTTCTTCACTGATCAATGTAACAGGTTTTTTGGTTTCTTCTAAGATTTGAACAACTTTTTCTTCGGCAACAAGATCTATAAACTTAGTTGGAGTCCCATCTGCACCCATTTTAACTATTTCACCTGACTTTGGATTGCCAACAAGTGGTTTTATTACTTTATGAGTTTCTTCCATTATTCTGTTTGAAATCATACCCCAGAACTTGATATCGTCCTTTTTCATGTTTTATCCCTTCATTTACCAAATATTTAGTTTTACCCTAATTTATATAGACAACTGCTGCAATAGCAGCTCCTTGTTTCTTAACTAAATGGGTTTCATCTGCCATTAGTATTTCCTTTATTTTAAGGCCTCTAATATCCATCATATATTGTAACATAAATTCTGCTTCTTTTTTCACATCTTCAGGATTTCTGTTAATTCCTGTGTTTTCAACAACACATCCAAAATCATCAGATGTTGCTGCAGCCACAACTGCAGTTATTAAATCATCTTCTACATCAGATGATATGTATGCAAGTACACAGTTAACCATATCTCCCGGTGGAAATTTTGGAACTGGTACTATCTCTATATTTGAAGGTAGTATACTTGAAACTTTTATAAGATTAACATCTCCAATATTTGCATTTAGTAATGCATTATCAAATGCATTGAGTTTTGTAGGGCCTTCAGCTTTTCCAGAAGTTATTGATATTTTCATTTTTATCACTATAAAATTAAATATTAAAAATTAAATATTTATTCATATCCTATATGATCAAGGGTTATCTATAAAAGTTTACATATCTAAACATATGATATGATAATGATAGTATTTTACAATTACTATTACATAATATATTTAAGATCATGGATTGAATATAATTTTATGGATATCTATTAGATTTATAAATATTTAAAATTCCTTTAATGATTTATTAAAGGATCTATTATATGATAATCGGAGGTAAAAAATGTCAAAAAAGGTATTAGAAGTTAAAACCTTAAAAGTTGGTAAATATGTAATAATTGGCGGTGAAGCATCAAAGATCACTAGTATTCAAACATCCTCACCAGGAAAACACGGTGCTGCAAAGGCAAGAGTTGAAGCTATAGGTATATTTGATTGGCAGAAAAGAAATTTTGTTAAACCTGTTGATTCCAAATGTGATGTTCCTATGATAGACAAGCGTTTAGGTCAAGTTTTATCTATTATGGGAAAAACTGATGTTCAACTCATGGATCTTGAAACCTATGAAACATTTGATATTCCAATTCCAGATGAACTGAAAGATAAACTTAATGAAGGTTCTGAAGTAGATTATATCATGGCAATGGGTAAAAAGAAATTAATGAGAATAAAAGGATAAAATTGGGTTAATTTTAAACCCATAAATTTTTCCTGATTTTATTAAAGATATATAATATTTTTATATTAAAATTATTATACTGAGTCGATACTAAATGCTTTTTTATACTGAAAATGTTTTGAAATTCGCATTTTCCCAAACAGATAATGTTGAATTTAATAAGGATAATAAATTAAGATTTGCAATTTTAGGAGTGCCATTTGATGGTACAACTAGTTACAAACCAGGAGCTCGTTTTGGTCCTAGATCTGTTAGGGAAGCATCTTATAATTTTGAAGGATATAATTTAATTCTTGATAAAACTATATCAGCAGAGTTATATGATTTTGGAGATTTGGAAGTTGTTCATGGAAATTTCAAAAAAACATGTTCAAATCTTAAAATAACAATTTCTGAATTATTAGCTATGAAAATGGTGCCAATTACAATTGGAGGAGATCATAGTATAAGTTATTGTGTATTAAAAGCAATGGATGAAAGTAATGCAGTTGAAATGGGTGAAATTACAGTAATACATTTTGATGCACATATGGATATGAGAGATCATTATATGGGTGAAAAATATTCCCATGCAACTGTGATGCATAGGATATTTGACTTGAATCCTAAAGAAATTATCCAGATAGGTATTAGATCTGCATCAATAGATGAGGTAGGTTTGGTAAATAAATATAATATAAAAACTTTCAAATCTTGTGATGTGGATGGAAATATTAATGAAATAATTAAATTATTAGAAAAAATCCAAAATCCCATATATTTATCTTTTGATATAGATGTATTGGATCCTGCATATGCACCTTCAGTTGGCACACCCTCTACATGTGGATTAAGCCCTAAACAGGTTGAAAAATTAATCTATAGTTTTAAAGGGAAAAAGATTATAGGAATGGATATGGTTGAGGTTTCTTCAACCGAAATTGGAGATATTACCTCATTAAATGCTGCTAAAATAATTTATGATATACTGTTTATGCAATAGACAGAATATTATTATAATAGTTAATTAAAAAAAATTTTTTTTTATATATACTCAAATTTATTTTTATATTTTTTTTATGGATCTACGCACCTTTTTTTTATATCAATTATATTAATAATGTTAAATACAGTATTTTTTTATAGTGGAACAGAAATATTTTAAATTTACTATTTATATAACTTGAAAAAATGATATTAAAATGTTTAATCTAATCAAGAAAATAGATCGTTGATATATAATATATGCTTCAAAAAAAAAGATTTTTTTAATTTAAAAATTGAAGGTGGATAAAATGTTTAAAAGAGAAGTTAAACTTTCCGGACATATAATAGACTCCTTGATCCTTCCAAAGGCTCTTGATATCATAATGGATGGAGATGGAGATTTTAAGATAATTAAATTTAAGGTGGGTAAGCTCAGAGGAGATATTAGCCATGCTAGAATACTTGTTGAAGCATTCAATGAAATACTTCTTGATGAGATATTGGATGAGCTTTCAGAAGTTGGTGCAATTGTTGTTGAGCTTAAAGATGTTAAAATTTTATTGTCTGAGAAGGATAAAACCCTTCCAGCTGATTTTTATTCCACAACACATCATCCTACCCATATACGTTATGATGGTGAATGGTTATTAGTTGAAGATATAGAAATGGATTGTATGATTGTTGTGGACACAGCATCTAGACGTGCATTTTGTAGGCCAATTGGCAAAATAAAAAAGGGAGATAAAATTGTTGTGGGTAGGGAAGGAATACAAGTTTCTCCTCCAGAACGTCCGCGTGGTAAAAAAGGTGTATTTGAATTTATGTCAAGTGATGCATCTTCAGAAAAACCTATAAAATCTATTATAAGAAAAATCTCCTCTGAAATAAAGGAAGTTAAAAAAAGAGGAGGTAAAATTGCTATTGTATCAGGTCCTGCGGTTGTACACACAGGATGTGGTCCAATATTAGCTAGTATGATAAAAGAAAATATAATTGATATTATTTTTGCTGGAAATGCCCTTGCAACACATGATATTGAAAATGCACTTTATGGAACTTCTCTTGGAATGTGTGTTAAAACAGGTACAGCAGTTCCAAGAGGTCATAGGAATCATATATACGCTATAAATGAAATTAACAAAGCAGGATCTATAAAAGATGCTGTTAGAAAAGGAATATTAAATAAAGGAATAATGTATGAATGTGTTAAAAATAATGTTCCATTTGTACTTGCAGGTTCAATAAGAGATGACGGGCCCTTGCCTGATGTAATAACAGATGTTATTGATGCTCAAGATGAAATGAGAAAATATGTACAGGATGTGGATATGGTTATAATGATATCTACAATGCTACATTCAATTGCAACAGGTAACATGCTTCCATCACATGTTAAAAGTATATGTGTAGATATTAACCCAGCTACTGTTACAAAATTAAGTGACAGAGGCAGTGCACAAGTTGTAGGTATAGTAACAGATGTTGGTACTTTTTTACCACTACTCTATAATGATCTGAAAACAGAATAACCAATCTAAGTTTATTTATTTTTTTTTTATTCTATACCACTCCACTAAATAAGCCTGTAGAAAAAAAAATTGATTTATATCTTTATATCCTCAATATTTTTTTTTATTTATATAACAGGGTATGCTTTAAAAAAATAATTAACTAAGATCAATTGAAATTTCTTTAGATATAATTTAATGATTTATATAGGATTTGATGGAATATTATTTCATTATAATTTAATATAATTATTAGCTGGGAAATTTGGTAATAGTAAGTTAATAAGAGGATATATTTATGGTGAAAATAAGGGGAAATCTATTAAATGTTTCTGCTGAAGAAATTTATGGTGTGGAAATTTCTGTTGAAAAGGGTATTGTGAAATGTGTTGAAAATATTAGAGGAAATTTTAAGCATTTAATTTTACCAGGTTTTATTGATTCACATATACATATAGAAAGTTCTATGTTAACTCCTTCAAGATTTGCAGAAGCAGTAGTACCCCATGGAACAACTGCGGTTATTTCTGATCCCCATGAAATAGCTAATGTAATGGGAATTGAAGGTATAAATTATATGATAAAAGATGCATCTACAGTTCCGCTTAAAATGTTTATTACAGCACCTTCCTGTGTTCCAACAACATTATATGAAACATCTGGAGCAATGATTTCTACAGAAGAAATAGAATTTTTATTACAAAATGATGATGTAGTTGCACTTGGAGAGATAATGAATTTTCCAGAGGTATTAGAAGGTAATCCTAATATATTGGCTAAATTAGAAGTTGCAAAAAGATTTAAAAAACCTATAGATGGACATGCACCATTTTTATCTGGTTTGGATCTTTGTAAATATATTATGTCAGGAATATCCACAGATCATGAATGTAGTAGTGTAGATGAGGTTATTGAAAAAAGAAGGCTTGGAATGAAAATAATGCTTAGAGAAGGTTCATCAGCTAAAAATCTTAAAGATCTTGCATTTGCAGGTGGAGATTTTATTGTTTCTGATGATAAACATCCTGAAGATCTTTTAAATGGGCATGTTGATGAAATGCTTAAAAAAGCTATTGAATATGGGATAGATCCATTAGATGCTATTAAAATGGTTACAATCAACCCTGCAGAACATTATAATTTAAATAATGGAAATTTAATACCTAGAAAAGTTGCAGATATAGTTTTAGTTGATAATATAGAGAAATTAAATATAAAAAAGGTTATTATAGATGGTAAACTAGTTGCTGAAGATGGGAAACCCTGTTTTAATATAAAAACTACTGAAATTCCAAGTACATTTAAATTAAAACAGAAAAAATCTTCAGAGTTTGATATTACTGCAAAAGGATCCATTGTAACTGTAAAAGTTATGGAAGTTTTTGATGGTCAAATCATTACCAAAAAGGTTTTAGAAGATTTAAAGATAAAAAATGGTAAAATAGAAGCAAATATCAATAATGATATACTTAAAATTGCAGTTGTAGGCCGTTATGGTAATGAAAATGTTTCTAATGCTTTTGTAAAAGGTTTCGGTATTAAAGATGGTGCTATTGCATCAAGTGTGGCTCATGATTCACATAATATTATAGTTGTAGGTACAAACAGTGAAGATATGGCAGAGGCTGTTAATATTATCTGTAAAAATAAAGGCGGATTATCAGCAGTTTCAAATGGTATAATGTATTCATTAGAACTTCCTATTGCAGGATTAATGAGTTATAAAAGTTTAGAAAATGTTTCATCAGATTTAAAGATATTACATGATGCAGTTAAGGATATGGGTTCACATTTACGATCTCCATTTATGACATTATCATTTATGGCATTGCTTGTTATTCCAGAACTTAAAATAAGTGATAAAGGACTTTTTGATGTTGAAAAATTTGAATTTGTAAACCTAATTAAATAATAAAAAAAATATATTAATCTATAAGCAAGTTTTTACTAATTAAAGGAATAAATATGGAATTTATTATTATCTTTTTTTAAATGCTTTTGAAATATTTTTCATTGCAATTTTATGTTCTTTTCCGCCTACTTTATTTACTATTCTGGTAATTTCATCCATTCTATGATGGTAAAGTTTTTCCATATCTCCAGAAACTTTTTCCATTCTTGTTAAATAAACAAGACCTTCAATTATTCCATATATTGCTCTGTTTAATGGTTCAACACATTCTTTTTTCTTATTAATATATGTAACTTCAGCTTTTACAATGGTTGTTACAGATATTCCTAGATTATCTTCTCTTTTAACATCCTTCAAACTTATAACATTGGCCATGAAAAATGCATCTGTATTTTTTATATAAAATTCATTTTCATATTGTTTAAAATAATTTTTTGAAAGATTACCCAGGGTAGATTCTACAAAAATCATTGGATCTTTTAATATATTTACTATGAAACTTTTATTTTCCTTTATATTATGAACAGTGCTGGATCCTTGGTGAAGATATAAAACAATTTCTTTATTATTTTTACATATCACACCTATAGGCGCAGCATTAGATGTTCCATTACTATTTCTGGTTGTTAATATTGTTTCATATAGTAATCCTTTTTTCATTCCGATTGATTCTAGATCCAAATATTCCTCTCCATAATATTATTTTCTTAAAATGAAACCATTTAATGTACCGTTGATTATACAGTCAAAGTCTAATATTTTATCCCATCCCTGTTGACGGAATATATCCATATAGCTAAGCCCTATTAATTTTCCATTATCTTCAAGTATAATATCAACAATTTTTTGGATTTCATCTGCTTTAATACCAGATTTAGGCCTGGCTAAACCTCCTAAAAGTGCAATATAATCTGCATTGGGTTCTGTTAACTCACCAAACTCCATACCTTGAATTGAAGGAATAATTTTTATGGCACTAGTTATATCTGTACCTGTTATAAAAACAGATTCTTTTTCCTTAACAACAAATGCAAAAAGTTGAGCAAAAGGACTGCACACCCCAGGCATGCCAATAAATGCTATTTTTTTAGCTTCTTTTACTTCTTCTCGAAATGCTAGAAGATTTCCTGTTATTCCTATAAATTCACTATCCTTTCCCATATATAGTTCCCCTATAGTGTAGATTGAACTTCTCCGACCTGTGGAGGTCGGAGATTCTTGTTTAGATAGTTCTAGTGAACTATAGTATCGCAAGCTTTAATTTCCGTAGTCCCTACGGTACAAAATATCTGTTTTGCTTCATTAAGAATGTTAATGGCTGCATTAATGTCCCAGTCATGAATACTGTCACATTCTGGGCATTTCCAGACTCTTTGACTTAATGTTAAGTCTTTGTTTTTGTAGTTACAGTGATTCAGAGTTTGCATGATGGGAATAATCTATTTACTTGGATCATTATTTTTTCGTGCCATTCTGCTTTGTATTTTATCATATCGACGAGTTTTGACCAAGATATTTGACCAATACTATGACTTAACTTTTTATTTTTAACCATATTTTGCGGTTGTAGTGTTTCTAGGGCGATAAAATCAAAGCGTTTTATGATCTCTGTGGACATTTTTTGATATTCATCATTTCGGATATCAACAAGTTTTGCATAGATTTTATTTAACTTTTTAACATTCTTGAAGTTATTTGAATTTATTTGTTTTCTTGACAGGTTTCGGTTTAGTTTAGCTATTTTAGATTATATTCTAGTTAGGCGTTGGATTGGTTTTCTCTTTTCACCATTGCTAAAAGTTGACAAATCTTTTAAGCCCAAATCTATACCAATTTCATATCCTGTTTTTGGATATGATTTCATTGGCACGTTTTTACAGTTTATGACTGCGTACCATTTATTATTTTCAAGTTTAACAGTAGCGGATAATATATTTCCTTTAATTTCACGATTGTCCCTATATTTCACAAAACCAAATTTATTTAATCTTATTTTTTTACTTTCCAGTCGGATGCTATTATTGTTATTTTTTAACCTAAATGATTGTACTGGATTTTTTTTAGATTTGAATTTCGGATATCCATTCTGTTTTTTGTAAAATCTTTTAAATGAATCAATGTGATTATCACAAGTAGATTGTAGACTTGTACTTTCTCCATTTTTTAAGAATGGAAATGTTTCTTTGATTATATTAAGCCATTTGTTGGTGGCTGTTCTGTTAATCTGTGGTTTGTAGTTATGTGGATTGATATGTGGATGGTTTAGCACTCTATTTCTGGTGAAGTTATTGTTGCATAGTAATTGGTTGAATACTAATCGGTTGTATCCGAAATTTTCGAATAATGTGTCCTGCAAGGATTTATTGGGATATATCCTAATTTTGTAGGATTTTATTACTGTTTTCATTTTTTATTTTGGTTTTCAATATATTTTCTTATTGTCTCTATGTTTGCTCCGCCAGTGGTGGATATGAAGTACCCTATTTTCCAAAATGCTCCTTTCCAAAGCTTTTCTTTTATATTAGGATATTCTTTTTTGATTAATCTGCTGCTGGCAGATTTATATGCATTTATGAATTTCATTAATGATGTATCTGGTTTAGCCTTAAACAAGATATGTATATAGTCTGGTTCAAAATTACTTTCCTTTAGGTAGATTCCATAGTTTTCTCAATTTTTATGAAGATTTCTATTAATCTATCGCATATTTGTTGGTTTACTACTTGTTTACGATATTTAATGACCAGTACTAAATGATAAGTTAATTTATACACTGAGTACTTATTCTTATCTAAAGCTTGCTTCATAAAAACTTTTAAAGAAAAATCTCCCCCATAAAAAAAAATATAAAAAAAATAGTTAGGAGTTAATATTTACTTTTTTTTTACAAACCCTTCTATCTATTTTTTTTTAGGTAGGATGGGATCAGAATTTCAGTATCTATATCTAGGCCTCTTTAAAAAGATATATATTACATAAGCTATGATTAATACTATTATAATTGGCACTAAAAATATGACTATATGAAACAAAACAGCTGCCACTAAAATAGCTATTATTATATAAAGTAGATCTTTAAATTCCATGTTTTATTTGTTGATCTTTAGATCATAAATAGATTTCCAATATAAAATCTGGGTTTAATTCAAATTTAAGCAGGTTATAAATATTTTTTATATAATCTGCATGTAATATTTTATTTAAAACCATAAATTAGGAGTTATAATTAAATGAAAATACTTGTTATTAATAATCATGGACAGTACAATCATAGAATCTATAGAAGTCTTCATTATCTTAAAATTCCTTCAGAGATAATTCCAAACACAACATCACTTGAAGATGTAAAAGAAAAAGATCCATTAGGACTTATTCTTGGTGGTGGACCTTCAACAGAAAGAGCAGGAAATTCAATAAAATATGTTGAAGAACTGGATATTCCAATTTTAGGTATTTGTTTAGGTCATCAACTTATTGCCAAAGCATTTGGAGGAGAAATAGATGCAGCAGGTATTGAAAGTTATGCCCAGATTAAAATAAACATCCTTGATGAAAATGATATATTAAAGGGTTTTGGAAAAACTGCAGATGTATGGGCATCACATAAAGATGAAGTAACAAAATCTCCTGAAAACTTTAAAATTCTTGCAACATCATTATTATGTGATGTTGAAGCCATGAAACATGAGAACAAACCTATTTATGGAATACAATTCCATCCTGAAGTTCATCACACAGAAAATGGTGGAAAAATATTTGAAAACTTCTATGAAACCTGTAAGAATTACAGAGTGAAAAAATCTCTAAGCTAAAAAAAAAAAAAATCTAAGGATATGGAATTTTATTTTATATCAAAATTTCTATAAAATTAGTTAAATAAAATAAATTTACGTGCATAGAAATTCCAGAAAAGAATTAATATAGATGCAAATATTTTAGAAATAAGATAGTTTATACCTAATATTAAAATTTCATTAAAAAAAACCTATTATTCCAATTACTGTAAAAACTATAAATTCAAACTGTCTTTTTTTACGAGTTCTTATATTAAAAACCCATGTATTACTCATGAAATAATTTGCAACTAATCCTAGTGTAAATGTTAAAGCAGCGGAAATAAGATAATA
>JAQVTJ010000011.1 GCA_028700095.1 Methanobacterium sp.
CCATGTTTAATATTTTGTTTTTGATAGAGTTTATTTACCATGTATGGGTTGGCTATAAGATTATCAGGATCTCCCCTAATATACGTACCATTATAATTATTTTTGGAAATCTTCATATTTGATTTTTTTTACCCCAGATTCTACTGCAAATTCAAGTTCATTATCTGTTACATTGTTTCCAGTGTAAATTATTTTAGAAGGATCAAACCCTGCTAATAAAGATGTATAAATCTCTCCAGGTGAAACTGCACCTATTCCACTACCTGCTTTTTCTAATATTCTCATAACTGAAAGATTTGTATTGGCTTTACATGCATAATACATCTTAAAATTTTTATAATGACTTGAAAAAGCATCATAAAGTCTTTTATAGTTATTTTTAATTCTATCTTCATCTATAACATATAATGGTGTTTGATATTGGCTTGCTAAGTCATGTACATCAATACCGCCAATTGTGAGATTTCCTTTTTCATTTGTTTTTAAATTAAAATCCATTTAATTTATCCTCCCAAATAACAAAATAAAGTGTATATTAAATTTCTAAATATTATCATATAAAAAAATTTACATCCCTAAAAACAATATATAAATAATCTTTTTTTAATTCATATTTGATTGTTAAATTAGCTTAAGAAATATTTCATAATATTGGATTAAAAAAAGTATATATATTATATTCTACTTTTTTTTTAGGAGTATTTTCTCATAACATCTTCTAATGTATTTGTAACTATGTCTATTTGTTTTTTATTAATTACAAGTGGAGGCACGAATCGCAGTACATTTCCTGCAGCATAATTTATAATTATGCCTCTTTCACACATTTCATCTACAAGTTTTCCACATTCAATATTCAATTCCATTCCAATCATCAATCCAATTCCACGCACATCTTTTACAATCTTATTATTGTTTTTAATTATATTAAGCTTGTTTAGGAAGTATGATCCGTTTTCTTTGGATTTTTTAAGAAGGTTTTCTTCTAATATGAAATTTATGGATGCTTTTGCAGCTGCACATGCAAGGGGACTTCCACCAAATGTTGTGGCATGATCTCCTGGTTGGAATGTTTCACCAACTTCATTAGCTAGAACTGCACCCATTGGAAATCCTCCTGCAATGGCCTTAGCTACAGTTGTAATGTCTGGTGTTACACCAAAACTTTGTGATGCAAACATTTCCCCTGTACGTCCAAAACCTGTTTGAACTTCATCAAATATTAATAAAACATCTTTATCATGACAAACATCTTTTAAATACTTTAAATAATCATCTGAAGGCATTATAACTCCACCTTCTCCTTGAATAGGTTCTACTAATACTGCGGCTGTTTGGTTATTGATTGTGTCTGATACAGCTTCAACATCACAATAAGGAACATGTTTAAAACCTGGTGTTAATGGTTCAAATCCTTTTTGATATTTTTTCTGTCCTGTTGCGGTTATTGTTGTTATTGTTCTTCCATGGAATGAATTTTCCATGGCTATTATTTCTCCTTTTCCAGTATGTTTTCTAGCAAGTTTAATTGCTCCTTCATTTGCTTCAGCACCGCTGTTACAGAAAAATGATTTCTGATGTGGTGAAACATCGGCAAGTAATTTTGCAAGTGTAACTTGTTCTTCTGTATAATAAAGATTTGATGTATGGATTAAATTTTTAGCCTGTTTACAAATTGCTTCTACTATTTTTGGATTTGAATGACCAACATTATTAACAGCAATTCCTGCAACACAGTCAATATAAGATTTTCCTTCAGCATCCCAAACAACAGTTCCTTCTCCCTTTACTAATACCAATGGTTGACGGCCATATGTTTGCATAACATATTTTATATCTAAATCCATTATTTCTTTTGTATCCATAAAAAACCACCCTAATATAATATTATATTTTATATTTGATGAAATTTAAAACCATTTTTTTAAATAATACAGATAATAAATGTCAATGTTTATATATTTGAATTTCACAGTTTATTAAACGTTTTTATCAAATGAAAGACTTGATTAAGAATGAGTAATATAAAATTTTTAATTGTAAAATATGGTGAAAAATATGAAAAAAGCAATAATTGAAACAGATAAAGGAAATATAGAACTTACTTTATTTGATAAAGAAGCCCCAAATACAGTTGCAAACTTTGAAAAACTTGCAAAAAAGGGTTTTTATGATGGATTAACATTCCATAGAGTTTTACCTAACTTTGTAATACAGGGTGGGTGTCCAAAGGGTAATGGAACTGGTGGACCTGGCTATACAATAAAATGTGAAATTAATGAACATAAACATGGAACAGGAGCACTTTCAATGGCACATGCAGGTAAAGATACTGGTGGAAGTCAATTCTTTATAACACATAGTCCTCAACCTCATCTAGACAGTGTACATACAGTGTTTGGTAAAGTTATTAAAGGAATGGATGTTGTAAATAAGATCCAGCCAAATGATGTTATGAATAAAGTCACAGTTACTGATGAATAGAAAATATTTCTTAAAATTATAAACCTAAATTAAATACTATTTTATTATTTTTTTTTTTTTTATAATAATAATTTTAACACCTAATTATCTTTTTATATGTAATGAAAATAAATTAATTTATATTAGGAGATTATATTATTTGATTTAATAAAATATTCTAATATAATATATAATGGTTTTAATTTATATGATTTATTGAAGAGGGGATTTATATGGTTGAAGAAAAAAAAGATATAGATACAATAATAGGCTCACATAAACAGACAAGCGCCCTTTTAATGGTAGTTGGAATACTATTAAGTACATATACAATAAATAGCACAGGTTTTAATGCACTTTCAAATGTTGTTGCCATTCTTGTAATTATTTTTGGAGCATACCAATATTATAAATTGGATAATGGAAAAAGTGGACTGTTCTTAATTGCAATAGCAGCTATATATGCCCTAGGATATGTTTTAAAATATTTAAATATTGTATAAAAATATTTATTATTTTTAAATATATTACATAGAATTACATTTAAAATAGTATATTTTTTTATTTATTAATTCCTTTATTTTTTTTATATCTAGGTTTATGTATATAATATAATATTTTAACTAAACATTTTTATCTCTTTAAAACATCTAAAAGCCCGGATTTTCTGGCATAATGGAACATGTATAGTTGTACATAACCTGCATATTTTCCAAATTTTTCCATTCCAAATAATCGTGCTTTATTTGGTTTTATTTCTTCTCCATTAAAATATAGTTCAGAAATAATACGACCTATCCATACATCAACAGGAAATGCATTTTGAAATCCAAATCCATATAATAAAATACAATCAGCAACTTTAGGACCTACTCCTGGTAGTTGGAGTAATGTATTAAATGCTTTGTTATAATTTTCTGTATATAACTTTTGTATATTAATATTATTTTGTACCATTTGGGAAGTTTTTATTATATATTTAGCTCTATATCCTACTCCACAACTTTTAAGATTTTTTTCAAAAATATAATCTTCAGGAAGATTATCTTCACACTGTTGCATTTCCTCTAATTCATGTTCTGGTACCTTTTGGAGATTGGCAGGTGATGGAAATGTGTAGAACATATCTGTCCCATAATTATATTTAACTCCCCATTTCCTTTTAATATCATTTATTGCTTTATTCCATCTGATTATAGAACAGTTTGCTGATGATATTGAAGATATTATGCATTCAAATGGGTTATGGGCTTTAAATATTCTTAAACCTTTACAGAATTCAATTGTTGGACTGAGTTTAGGATCTTTGTTTAAATATTTGTTTAAATCCTCTAGATCATCATATAAACCAAATATATTCATTATACAAGATCTGATGGATTCTTCATCAATTTTTTCTTTGGATTGACTGGTAATTTCCAAAGGAGCATTGAGATCATAGTTTTTTTGCTTTACATTAATAAGACAATACACTCCATCTATCTCAACTAATTCACTGAAACAACCGTTTCTTTGTAACCATGCTGGTTGAGATGTCTGACCACTGTTAATGGTCAAAGACAGATTTAATTGACCTTTATATTCATCAGAATCAATTATAAATTGGGTTTTCATATAAGTTTATATTTGGATTTTTATATTTTAATAATTTATCTAAAAACTTTTTTTATTTAATATATAAAAAAAAATGAGATATTGGAATTTGAAACAATTCTTTAATTATTCTTAGAATATGGAACCTAAAAAGTCAAACACAATCCTTGATGCAAGAAGAAATGTTGTTTCAGCCACATCAAAAAGTGGGTTAACCTCTACAATATTTATGCCTTTAATTTCACCCTTTAAATGTAATTGTGTAATTAAATTTTTCATTTGGATATAATTTAAACCACCAGGTTCTGGTGTTCCTGTTCCTGGAGCAATTGAAGGATCAATAACATCTATATCAAATTTTACATAGATATTATCAGATTTAGGTATTTGATTTAGAACCCATGATGTTCCATTTTTTATAACATCTGCAGCTGTTATAATATTTGAACCATAATTTAATGCTTCTTCATAGTTAGATTTATATCCTGTAAAACCTCTGATTCCAATTTGTGTTATATTATTCACATTTTCTAATTCAGATATCCTTTTTATGGGATTGGAATGTGAATATTTCATATCCTCTGTACCATCAACAAAATCAAGATGGGTATCAAAATGTACTATGTCTATGGGTTCATCATATGCTTCTACCAACGGCGCAGTAATTGTATGATCTCCACCAAATACCACTGGAAAAACATCTTTATCTAATATTTTTAATGGTATCTGTGATTACTGCCATATTTGTCTTTGTATGTGAGGATAGAAACATCACCATAGTCAACAGCTTTTACACCGCATAATATATTTTTTTTAAGTTCAGAATCATATGCCCCATATTTAGGATCTATATAAATCCCATAATTTTGTGATACTATACGAATAGCCCGAGGCCCAAAACGTGTACCTGGCCTGTAAGAGGTCCCAAGGTCAAATGAGACTCCTAAAAATGCTATATCAATCCCATTTAAATCTTTGGCATGGGGATATTTGTAAAATGTTGGAACACCCAGATAAGGAAAATTATTTTCAATATTATGATTCAACCAATTCCTCCAATAACTAATAAAAAATTAAATCTTACATTATATAACTGTATATTTAAAGTATCAGTATTTAGATACTTATATAATATTATACAATTAAAAAAAAATGTGAAAATTATTAGTAATTAATTTCTACTTCATTTCCTCTGAATCTAAGCTTTTTTTTGTTAATCCAAACAAATCCATTATCTGGTGTTATTACTGCTATATCTATAGGTCCCCCAACACCAGGCATATCTCCGGGATCTGCGTTAATTCCATCAGAGAATCTTTGCATTGCAGAAGTTGTTTGGATCATAAGTCCACAGAAATCAATTCCATCTTGTAAAGTCATAGTACCCCATTGAATAGCATATTCAAGACTTTTTAATTCTTCAAATATATTTGATTCTCCTTGTCTTGAAATTGCTTCTTTTGCAAAATGAATATTAGCTATACGTCCATCAAAGCCCAGAACAATCCTGGAAACCACATCTCCCTGCCCTATCCAAGAACTTCCATATTCATTATTTTTATCGTTACTATCACGCTTTTTTTGAATTTCACCAGGCAAATAACATCCATAAACTTGGTGTGAACCATTCTTATTATAACCTGCAACTAAAAATTCAATCATATCCACTCCAGCTAAACCTTCCTCTATTCCTCCTTGAGGATTTTTATAACTGAAAGAGATATTATAAGGATTTTTATTAATTTTTAATATTTCACAGCCCTTCATTTTCAGATCTTGTTTAATATTTTCAATTGCCAGATCTAATTGTTCTTTCCATTTATATTTTCTATCAAAGATCTGGTGAAGTTTAATTGCAACTTCTTCAACATCCATATCTTGGATATTGGGGGCTCTTTTAAATTCTTCTATAAATTTGCTTAGATTTTTAAGTATTCCATTTTCTTCTAAAAATGCAAGACCAGTTATTCCCACTCCTATCCTACTGTTGATTTGGAAAAGCTTCAAAGCATTATCACTCCCTATACGGGCCATTCCTTTAAGATTTCTATATGTTTGCCTGCTGTCAGCAGCAAGAACTATTCCTTCAGGTGTAGTAGTGTTTATTACCAGTGACATATTTTTTTTTATCTCCTTTTAAATTTGGAATCTATTTAATTATATTTCCCAACCTTTAATTATATTATTTCTATAATTTAAAAAAAAAATGTTTATAGGAAATATAGGATGTGGATTATATTAAAAATAGTTAAATAACTTATATCCTAATTTAAGGCTTTTAAGATAATAGAATTATAAAAAAAAATATAATTATAATAAATCTATTTTTAGGGATATTTTATTAAAAATAATATGTTTTAAAAGGTTATTGAACTTAAATAACCTATTCTATTATAAAATTTAATTAATTCATTATACTGATAAAGGGAGTTTGTTTATAATATGAGAAAAGTGAATTTTAAAAAAAAGCAGTATTTTTTTGCTATCACTATATAGAGCTACTTATCAGATTTTCGGATTTAATGTAAGAATCGAGTTTTTCACTGATATGTTTATATATTTCCTTGGTAACCCCTACCTTCCTAATAAAATCATTTGAATATTTTATATCTCCTCTTCGCGGGTTGTCTTGTCTCATAACATACATACAAATAGCTGTTATAATCATAAGTGGATCTGTTTTTCTTCCTTTTCCTCCTCTGTAGAGTTTTCTGAAATCAATTTTAGATATAATTTCTCGAGCCCTATCCTTTTGACCTCCACCTACAGGTAACAGAACTTCGTCACCTTCTTCTCTTTTAGTTATTACCATTGTTGGGCTGTGTCCTGTCATCATAAAGTTACTTGCAACTATACGGAGCTGTGCAAGTTTTTCATGTAAACGAAAATCTTCTTCAACTGTTTTTTGATTATAAGGCTTATATTTTTCATATTTTTTTAATTTTTTCTCAATTCTATTAATTTTTGTATTATTATCAAGAAAAATATGTTTACATTTTACCAAATCTAACCCTCCCTTATTATACACTTTTTTAATATTTTTTTTTTAGATATACAACTTTAATCATGATTTGTTGAAAAAACATTTTTTTTTATAATCATTTTTTAGAATATTTACTTATAAATTCATTATTTTTCAAGATAAAACGCCATTTTTTATCTTTATATTCTTTTGCATATCCAATATTTACCCTTGGTACATTCAAGATTTCTTTATCTTTAAAAGCCTGTCCTGAGGTAATAAAAAGTTCATCTGCACATAAATCTATACCATTAAGTGATGTATCAATATCCATTGCTTGACATAACTTGGAAGGTCCATTAGTCAAATTCTTATATTTACTTCTCAAACCTGTGGATATATCAATATTTCTATGTTTTGCCATTAAATCCAATCCCTGACATGGTTCTAAACCCCGTATTAGTATTGCATGGGGAATTTCCTTTTTTTGGGTTACAACATTGAAACAATAGTTATATTCATAAAGTTGGTAAATATATGCAAATCCTCCAATATTATAAAGAGGATCCATACGTGGTGTATGTCTACCATTATATGAATGAGATCCTTTATCCTCTGGACCCATATAGGCTTCTACATCCACAATTTTTCCTTTTATTATACCTTCAATAGTTTTATGAACTAAAAAGCAGCCTAATAATTTTGCAACAATTATTGTGTTTTGTAAATAAAATGATCTCTTAAGTTTCATTAAAATAACCATCTCAATTTATTAATAAAAACTCTAATTTATTAGGTTTTGAAGTAACTATGGGAAATATCTCCCATTACCATATTATGGTTATTTAATTATTTTTCCATGTGATATTCTAATTATTAATATATTGGTTAAAAGATTCTAAATTATTTTTTGGATTCATATTTTCTAAATTTTAAAAAAATATTTTTTTATTTTTATGAGTTATCTAAATTTCATTAAATTTTATATGGAAAGAATTTTGTTTTAATTTCTTACAAGTATTCCTTTTTCCTTTAAATAGTCTTTAACTACCTGTACTGGGTGTTCATTAAAATGAAAAATACTTGCAGCTAATGCTGCGTCTGCTTTCCCAATTTAAATGCTTCATATATATGTTCAGGATTTCCAACCCCTCCTGATGCAATTATTGGGATGTCTAAGGTTTCACTCATTGCTTGCGTAAGCTCAAGATCATATCCTTCTTTTGTACCGTCTCTATCCATACTAGTTAAAAGAATTTCTCCTGCACCTCTTTCTTGGCATTCACATGCCCATGCAATGGCATCTAGTCCTGTAAATTCACGACCTCCATAGATACTACAGTCAAACCAACAATAGCCCTTAGAAGTTTTAACTGTTATTTTATCTGGCACATCAGATGGATCAGATATGTAACGTCTTTTGGCATCTATACCAATTACACAGGCTTGGCTTCCAACAATCTTTGAAGCTTCATTTATAAGATCAGGGTTATGGATAGCTGCAGTGTTAGTTGAACATTTATCTGCACCAGCCCTTAACATATTAACATAGTCTTGGGGTTTCCTAATACCTCCACCAACACAAATAGGTACAAATACATTTTCTGTTGCTGCTTTAATAACCTCTGCCATAGTTTCTCTTCTTTCATGTGATGCTGTAATATCGAGAAATACTATCTCATCTGCACCTTCCTCATAATAACGGGTTGCAAGTTCAACAGGATCACCTGCATATCTAATTTGTTTAAATTCCACACCTTTAACAACCCTTCCATTTGGAAGGTTAAGATCACAGTCAAGACATGGTATAATTCTTTTGGAAAGCATTTTTAATTCATTTATCTCCTAATTCTTTAAGAATTTTAATATTATTATCTATGGAAATCAATCTCTTACTATAATTATATTATTAGGATTAAATTTTTGGTTTTTGTTAATATTTAATATTCTTATATTTAACCTAACTATTTTTAAAGTATGAAGATCAAAGGTTCAAAGGTTGGTTTAATCTAACAATTTTTATAACTAATGAATAGAATATAATAAATTAAATCATCCAAAGAAATTTTTATCAAATCATTAATTAATATATGGGCCTGTAGTCTAGCCAGGAATATGACGTGGGACTTCGGATCCCAAGGTCGGGGGTTCAAATCCCCCCAGGTCCGCTATTTATATCTGCCTTTTTTTTAATTTATATATTCACACCTAAGATTATACCAAAAATATAAATTCTAAGCATAAAAAAAAAATATAATAACCAATTATTAACGAAATGGATTTTTATTTATGAATTCAAGCATTATACTGAAATTTCTATAGAAAAAGTGTCACATAAAGTTTATATTTGGATATAATGGATAAATATTCCATTATCAATCTCTAAAAATACATTAAATATTCTAAAGAGTACCATTCTTTGCTATATGGAAAATATAGTAAATATAAATTAATAATCCATATATTTTCTGCATAGTTGGATAATTAAATAATTTAAAAGGAAGTAAAATGGTGGTTCAAACAAACAAAGAATTAAAATAGTGAAAGATGGCCCATACATTGTCTCAGGAGGAATTCCTTTAATAAAACAAGGAATTGGCACAGATAATGAAGGAAATTCTTATAAATGGGAATTAAATGTAGAATATCCTTTAACAGATACTTATATCCTTTGTAGATGTGGAATGTCAAAAAATAAACCATTTTGTGATGGGAGTCATATAAACACAGGATTTGACGGTACAGAAACAGCCAATAAAAAACCATATATGGCTGTAGCAGAGGAAATAGAAGGACCAGATTTAACACTTACAGATGTATGGCCATTATGTGATAATTCACGTTTTTGTCAAATGGCAGGAGGTATACGGGAATTAATCGCAAATTCTGATGATCCAAAAGCAAAGAAAACAGCAATTGAACAAGGAAAAAATTGTCCCTCAGGACGATTGGTTGTTTGGGATAAAAAAACTGGAAAACCATATGAACCAGAATTCAAACCTTCCATAGCAATTATTCATGATCCTCAAAAGAAATGTGAAGGTCCTATATGGGTAAGAAGAGGTATTCCCATAGAATCTTCTGATGGAACAGTTTATGAAGTACGTAATAGAGTTACATTATGTCAATGTGGTAAATCTGAAAACAAACCTTTCTGTGATGGTAGTCATTGGTTAACTAAGAAACAAATGGAAAAATGGAGATTAAAATGGAATAAAAAAGAAGGATAAAAGTGTTAAAAAAAAAATAATTTCTTAAAAACAATTTTTTAACACACTATTTAATATTATATTTTCCTAAAAAAATATTCCATATAAAATTAAATAATATTTAATCATGTACAATAGCCTCTTTAAAGAACTCTGGAACAAGAGATTTGTATAATCTATTATTGAAGAACATTTTAATATTCCCATCTAAAATATAGGTTTCACAATAATCATCCTCAGCTCGCATTCCTCTTCCATATGCCTGTAACAATGTCATAACAGTTTTATATGCATACCATTTGGGATCTTGAGCTTTTCGATTTTTAATCTGCTGATCACCTAAATAAGGGAATGGAACTTTATATATTACTTGGAATTGACATTTTTCATAGGGTAAATCAACACCTTCACTCATTGAAGGACTAACAAGAATTAAAGGTTCTTTGCTTTTTTCAAAATGTCTTAATTTATATTCTCTATCAACACTTTTATGATCAACAAGTCTTTTATTTTTAATTTGATTCATAATATACTGTTGACACTTGTAATTATGTGTGTGTATAAGTCCTTTTTCATATTTATGATGTTCAATAATTTTTTCAAGAATTGGGATAGTTTTTGGTGCTGTACGTTTAATAGCACGTTGTGACATTGGTCCTACAGTTTTTAGGTGTACTGGACGTTCTGAAGCTGGGAAATTACTTTTAATACCTAGGAAATATACTTGTTCAGGGCTAATTCCAAGCCATTTACAGAATAAATCCTGATCCAATATGGTTGCACTCATAAATACACATACATCAGCATGTTTAAATAATCTATCATTAGCATATACATCTATTTTAAGTGGTTTGAAGGTTATTCCTCCATCTGATGGATCAACAACCCAGTTTTTCGGATTTTCTTCAAGGTTGGTCATGAGTTCGCTTAATCTTAATTTTGTTCTGTTTATTCTATCTGCCTTATTTTTAGGCATTTTTGTAAGGCTAATATCTTTATACTCCTGATAAAGTGATTGTATGAATAGTATCCATTCTTTGGGATCTTGGAATTTTAACATATTTTTTGGTATGCTTTTTTTAACATCTTTTTCAAGCATTTTATTGGATAAACTCAGTTCCATTCTTCGCATTAGTTTATCTTCAATATTATGGGCTTCATCAAGAATCATTAAATTTCTTTTACCGAAATGCTGAACATATGCAAGTTCTAAAAGTGCATAATCATAATTCATAAGTGTGATATCACTTTCAACAGCATTTGATTTTTGATTCCAATAGTTACATCTTTCATTTGACCTAAAATAGATTGGTGTGCCATGTGCATCGTTAAATGCAAAATTTCCCGTCTCAAATGGGGTTTTTGTGATTCCAAAATTACAAACAAAATTTTGTGTGCTTGGAACTGTTTGACATGTACCAGAATCACATCTATCATCAAAGTTAGAATCTTTACATGTAAAATTTCCACGACCCTTAACCATAGGATAGCCAAATTCTATTGAATATTGTGACTGTAATTGTTTAGTCATTGTTAAAATATAAGCTGGCTGATATATCTTAGCTAAAGTAGTGGCAATTGCAGATTTCCCTGTTCCAGTACCTGCTTCAAGTATAATATATCTATAACCATTATCAATCGCATCTTTAATTCTTGTGATTATTTCAAACTGACCTTTTCTTGGTTTTGAAAAAGGGAAATTTTCAACTATTTCCTCATCCACATTGGTATATAACTTTTTTATCTCTGATATATTGGGTTTGGATACTTTAGTATAAATCCGTCTTTTACCATTCTTTTTATTACATATACAGCGTGTCTTTATCATTCCACACTTTTCACAGAAGAAACCATTTTCCATAGAGACTTATATTTATCAATAGTTGTATAAAAATGAAACCTCAAAATTTATAATTATGAAGAAAAAATATTCTAAAAAGAAACCTTTAAAAAAGGCCTTATCCAAAGTTCAAATTAGATTTAATTTGGATAAAAAAAATTTTTTTTAGTATATAGTATTATTATAAATTTTAAATAATAAAATTTTATAGGTGTTATCTAAATATGAGAAAAGGAAAACTATTTGGTGTGGGAGTAGGGCCTGGAGATCCTGAACTTTTAACTATTAAAGCAACAAAAACCCTTAAAGAGGTAAATGTTATATGTTCTCCAAGATCTTCTAAATTAAAACGTAGTCTTGCGCTTTCAATAGTACAACCTATTTTAGATGAAAGAAATGATATATATGATATTTTGGATCCGATTTTTCCAATGATTGAAGATAAAGCTACACTTACTTCATATTGGGATGATGCAGCAGAGATTATCAAATCTCATTTGTCTAATGGGAAAGATGTTGCATTTATTACTCTTGGTGATCCAACAATTTATAGTACATTTTCATATGTTGCAAATAGAATAACTGTATCAGGTTATGATATAGAAATAATACCTGGTGTAACTTCATTTACTGGATGTGCTGCTGCTGCAGGAATTCCGCTGGCTGTTAAAGATGAAATTGTTGTTATAGTTCCTAAGGTAGATGATAGATTGAAGAATATAATGGAATATGGGGATACATTTATAATTATGAAAACTTCCAGACATTCAGAGGATCTTGAAGAAATTGTTAATGAAGATAATAGGGATAAAACTATTATTTCAGTTCAAAATTGTAGTATGGATGATGAAAATATTTTTGAGGGTTTTTCAAAGGATAAAAAATATTTATCCACAACCATTGTTAAATTTAGATAAAAAATAAGAGTTAGAGATTCTATTTAAAAATTAGAATATTTTTTAATATTTATTTTAAGTTTTTATCTACCCTGAAACAGCAGTGATCATCTCCCTTTGCAAAACATTTAATCTCTTTTACAACTATATTTTCAGAAAAATGCATGGAAAATAGTGCTTCAAGTATTCCTGAATCAAATGCACAGGCTGATTTACCAATTTTAGGTAAATCTTCACATTCAAAACAATTATATGCTTTTATTGTTAATGGCTTAAGATTTTCTACTGTAATATTTCCAAGTTTATTTTCTTTCCAGAAATGAACTATATTATCCATCATAATTTCTATATTTTCATTTTTTAATTTATCATAATAGGCTAAACCTACTTTAAATCCTGCTTTATGTAGTATAGGATCAATATTAAATCCTGCTTCCATGAGAGTTACTCTAATTGTTCTGAAAATAAATCTGAAAAATTTGAATGGGTCACTAGAATTTACAATATTTTCAGTTATATAGGTGTCCATTTCCTTTTTAAATTTATTTTCAGGGGAAAGATTTCCAAGAGATTTGGATTTAATATAGAATAATTTACTTCTACCATCTGTGGGGTTGGGTTTTGAGTTTACTATACCTGTTTTAACTAGATCATTCATATGGGCAGATATTGTTGCTTTGGATTTTCCTGTTAATTTTACTATTTCTGCTCCGCTTTTATCATTTTTCTCGAGAATAGATAATATTTTAGATTTTATTGGGCTTTTAACAATATTAATCCCATCTTTTGTTCCAAATATTTTTATCTGGTTATTTTTAGTTTTTTCAAATTTTCTGTTGTTCATATTTTTTCTAATTACTATATTTGTATTAACAAAATATATAATGGTTCGTATAACCCCGAACGTAACATTTATATAGAACTTGTTTGTATATCACAATACAGCCCAAGTTCGTATTAACACGAACTATATTGTGGTGTGAATATTAATGGAGATGAAAAAAAATGGAACTTATTAATGAACATGAAATTGGTGTATGTAAAGGAACAGCGATGGAAAAAGATGTTAAAGCAAACTTTGAAGGAGAATGTGCTGAAGTTGGTATGTATTTAGCAATGGCAAGGTTAGCTCAGAGAGAGGGCCTTCCAGAAGTTGGAGAAGTTTTAAAAACAATAGCTTATGAAGAAGCAGGTCATGCTGCAGTTTTTGCAGAGATGAATAGTGTGATTTCATCATCCCTAAAAGATAATCTTGAAATGATGCTTAAAGGAGAAACAATGGCAAATAATGAAAAGAAAGCATCTGCAAAAAAAGCTAAAGTAGAAGATATAGATCCAGCTCATGATTTCTTTGATGAAAGCTCAAAAGACGAAGCAAGACATGCTAGAATGTTAAAAGGTATTTTAGAAAGGTATTTTTAATACTTTTCTATTTATTTCAAAATAAAATATTTAAAAATCTTTTTTTATTTTATTTAAAACATCTTCTGCTGCCAGTACAATAGGATCTACTACCATTGAAACAGGTGGTGCATATGAAAATTCCATTTCTATTAAATCTTCACACATCACTTCTTTAGCTATTGCCAAGGCCATGGTATCAACCCTTTCAGCCACTGTTTCCTTTGCAATTATCTGACAACCTAAAATTTTACCTTCTCTATTACAAACAATTTTAGTATCTATTGGTTTGCAACCAGGATAATATCTGGCTTTGGTTAAGGCTTTACTTCTTCCAACAACAACATCTAAACCATTTAAATTTGCAGAAATCTCTGTTAAACCCACAGCCCCTATTTCAAGCTCACCTATCTTGGATACAACCGAGTTTAAAACCGGTCTGAAAATTCCTTCTTTTCCTATTATATTTTTGGCAGCAACTTTTCCCTGACGCACTGCAGTTGTTCCAAAGGGAGATTGGGTTTTCTGACCTGTTATTCCATCATAAACTTCTACACAATCACCCACAGAATATATATTGGATATTGTGGTTTGCATTTTAGGGTTGACTTTAACTCCCATCTTACCTACTATACATCCTGCTGATTTAGCAAGATCTATGGATGGTCTTATGCCTGTTGCTAATATTACTAGATCCGCATCAATAATTTTATCTCCAACAACAACTTTTTCTGCATGTATATTACCTAAAATCTCATCTAATCCTTGATTTAAAACAATATTAATACCTTGGCTTTCAAGATAGTTCTGTACTTTAATAGCCATATCAGGATCAATAGATCTTGGAAGTGTCTGGGCTAACATTTCAGTTATTGTTACATCAATTCCAAGCTCTTTAAGACCATATCCTACTTCTAAACCTATGGCTCCTGCACCTACAACAACTGCTTTCCTGCTTTTTCCTGCCCATTCTTTAATTTTTGCACCATCTTCAATGGTTCTAACCTGGAAAACACCCTTTAAATCAGTTCCTTTTACAGGGGGAATGAATGGTAATCCTCCTGTTGCAATAACTAAATAATCATAATCTAAAATAATTTCTTTATTAGGGTAATTTTTCCGTTTATATTTAACAATATTTTCTGGAGAAAAAACTTCAATTACCTCTGATTCTGTGATTATATTAATACCATGTTCTTTATAATATTCTAGTGTGTGCATTACTATTTCATCAAATGATGCTATTTCTCCTCCAATAACATAGGGAATAGCACATGGAGAATATGCTACTCTGCTTTCTAGAGTTATTATTGTTACATCTGCATTCTTAGAATATTTTCTAATGTTTGATGCTGCAGTAAGCCCACCTGCACCACTACCTATTATTACAACTTTCATGTTTCTTTTACACCTTAGAAAGTAAATATATTCCTTAAAATATTATATTATATAACACATTTTTTTAAAGCTTCTTACATTAAATATTAACTGATGTAAACACATTATATTTACATATCTAGTTTAGCTTTGATAATAATAAAAAAAAAATTGGAAATTATATATAAATATTTCTAAATCTTATAATAACCAAAATATTATATTTAAAAAAATCATTGCAATAAAATATTATATGTTAAATCTATGGATAATACAGGATAATCAATATAAAATAAATGATGAAACAGTTTTTATTTAAAAATTTATTTTTATAGTACAATACAAATAATAATTATATAATAACTATTTAAAAGAAATTTTTCAAATTATATGGAGATTATATTTCATGTTAAAAATAGCTGTGGTTACAGATGGTCCATATGGGGACAGAGCATTTGATACTATCTGCAAAGAATTTGATTGTGATTTTATTGAATTAGAAAAACCAGAATCCATTTTAATGGAAGAGATTGAAATAGCTCAAGAAATTCTTGAAAACCTTAAAAGTAAAGATATAATTATTAGCTATGTTTTACATCCTGATCTTTTATTAGAACTAGTTGAACAACTTCAGGACTATGTTGGATGGATTATTGTAGGGGCATGGAAGGGTGAAGGCTTTAAAAATCAGATTGAAAAATATGATAATATAGTTTGTCCAGAAAATATGTGCGACCTGGAAGAAAGTGGGGATGAAGTTTTCAATGAATTTGTATCGAAGTTTGGAAAACCCATTGTACAAATTGAATTAATAGGAAATAAAGTATCTAAAGTTCATGTTTTAAGATCATCTCCATGTGGCTCAACATTTTTCGTAGCACAAGAGATGATAGGAGAGGATGTTAATAACCTTCCTATAAAAGCAGGTCTTAAAGTACAACATTATCCATGCAGAGCTTCTAAAATGAGATTATTTGTAGATGAATGTAAAAAGGAATTAGCAGCTAATTTTCATAAAGATGCATTTGAAAATGCAATTGAAATAAATAAATTATAAATTTGATTATTTTTTCCCCAATGTTATTCAAATAGAAATATTTTAATCTAATAAATCTTAAAAATCCAATATAATTCTATTATTATATTTTTTGTACACCTATTATTTATTGTAGAAAAACAAAAAAAATTATATAATGGTTGAAAATACTCTGGAAGAAAAAAAGATCTTAACAATCATACTTACAGAAGGACCATACAGATCACAATATGTTGAAATAGCCCATAATATTGCAGAAAGTGCTATTAACATGGGATATATTGTGAATTTATTTTTATATATGGATGCTACACATATTCCTAAAACAAACCAAAATCCAAATTCATTTCCAAATGTGGGTGAAAGATTAAAACATCTAATAAAAAAAGGAGCAAATGTTAGGGCATGTGTACGATGTGCAACAGCAAGAGGACATGCATGTGATAATACATCTTATCTGAATGGAGTTTTAATTACAAGTGTCTATGATATTCCTGAATGGGTTAGAAAAAGTAATAAAGTAATAACATTGAGTGGTTGACATGGATACTGTTTTAATAATAGTTGATAAAGCACCATATGGTTATGAAGATACTTTCAGTGCTTTTTATGTTGCAATAGCATGTCTTAACAAAGGAATGAATGCAGATGTTTTGCTTACAGGGGATGGGATTTATGCTGCTATTAAGGATCAAACTCCATGTGGAAGTGTAAATTATCCTAAAGTTGGTGAATTAACCTATTAATTTTTCCAGATGGCAATATCTATGTACATCTAGAATCTATAGTTGAACGTGGTATTGAAGAAGATGATTTGGTTGAAACTTCCCAAATAATAAATGATAATGAATTATATGATATAATAAAGTCTAGAACTAATAATACAGCCTTTATAAGAATATAAAATATAGTAATAGGATATTATTTTCTCTAAAAAAATAAGAGGTTTATCAAATGGGGACTGATGAACTCGAATATGAAATATTTGTCCATGGTACAATTGTAAAAAAAGTTAAAATACAACAAATAAAACCATGTATAATTTCAGAAAATATGATAAAAGTTTTAATGCAGCGTGATTCAGAAATAAAGGATATAATACCATTATTAATTGGTAGGTATCCGCCAGGTAAAGTTAATTTTATTAAAAATAAAGGAATTCTTACTTTAAATATTGAAAACAGACTTGTAACATTATATCCTTCTGGTAAAATTAGCATGAACAATGCTATTGATAAAGAAGATGCAATAAAAGTTGTTACAGGAATTATGAAAATAATTAATGAGATATTTATTGAAATAAATATTGAAAATGGCCAGGATTATTCTAATATTCATGAGAAGCTCTTAAAAATAGGACCACTCCAACTTTATAATTGTCTTCCAAAAACTAACTGTGAAAAATGTGGTGAGATTACTTGCATTGCATTTGCAATTAAACTACTTTCAGGAGATATAAAATTAGATAAATGCGAATCACTTATTGATAGAAAATATATTAAAAATGTTTCATGTTTAAAGAAGCTTCTAGGCATTCAAATAATGCAATCTATGGGATGGACTAATATAGAAATATAAAAGTTGATTTATATGCATATTGGATTTATACTTACAAAAACTCCCTCTGAAGAAGGTTTTAATACATTTCTTAAATTTCTAAAGATCTATCTTGGAAATACAGAAATATCTATTTATTTAATTGGAAATGGTGTTTATTGTTGTAGATCTGGCCAGCATATGTCTAAAAAATTATTTAAAATGTTAAAAGAAACTAAATCCTGTTAATATATGTGTTTGTAGAGATGATCTGAAAGCAAGAGGTTTAAATTGTGATGTTAATGTAAATTGTGAGCACTTCATTAATTATGATGATATGGTTTTTGATATTATGGAAAATATTGATCAAATCATGTGTTTTTAAATATAAATCTATTTTATTCCAATTATTAGAAAATCCTAAAAAAAATTTAAAAAAAGAATTAAAAGAGGAGTGATATTCCTCGTCCAATACTATAGATAATCATAGTACCTATAATTAGGATTAAGGCATAGGATAGGGGGTTTATTATTTTTTTTACTTTATCTTTAGATAATTTATAGCTTAAAAGTTCCTCTAATAATAATCCTCCATCTAATGGTTTCATTGGGAGCAGATTAAATGTTCCAATAGCCAAATTCAAAAGCAATATCCAGAAAAACAGGTTTTGTAATGAATAAATAAACCATGGTAATTCCTCTCCAACTGCTTTTTTAACATCACTATTTACAGCTAGGTGCTGATGATACTCTATTCCAATATAACCTCTTGATGAATTTTTAGGACTAGGACCTACTATAATAGAATAGTTTCCTTGTGTTGTTTGGAATGTTACATTTTCACCAATATGTGTATGGTTAAGTACAGTTGTAAAGCCTGTAAAACTTGTAACATTTACTCCATTAATACTTTGAACAACAGTTCCTGGTGTTAAAATTCCATCTGCCGGACTTTTAGGGGTTATTCTAGTAATTTCAACACCCTCCTCATGAAATGTTGGGAATACTGGTCCATTTACAGCAAATCCAATTGGTTGGGTTGTTATAGTTGTACCTGGAATATTTAATCCTGGAATACCTATAAATACACTGCCTATAATCAGCACACCAATAAAAACCAGAATTATATATGATTTTAGTGCAAGTATTAGATTAAATATGGATCCTGCTGCATAAATTCTTAATTTAGAAATCGGTGGAGATTTCTTAATATCTTCTTCATCAGGCTCTACAAATGCACCTGGAAGCACAGCTAAAAGCAGAACACCTATTGATTTTATTTTAACACCTTCTACCCTTGCAATAATACCATGACCAAATTCATGGACAATCATAACTGTCATAAGTGCAATAATACCATATCCTAAAGGTATAACAATTGGAGAGCCCGGAATATCAATACCTGGAAGTACCAAGGCCATTGAAGGATTGGAAAAGGTGGTTGGAAGTGAGTTTATAATTAAAATTAACATAACTGCCATGAAGAAAAAAGCAACAGGCAATCCTAGATTCATAATCCATATCCAACACTTAGGGCTTAAATTTGCAATATAATCAATAGAATCCCTTAATCTTTGGGTTCTTCTCATTAAAAGAGGCCCTTCAATATCTATTTTTAATCTATCTTTAAATAAAATTGCTAAAGTCCATATTATAATAAATCCAATAGCATAATACCATAAAACATTCACTGCCAAAAAAACCACCTTTATTAATATTTATTTTTTTAAAAATGTCATCATAATAATTTATTATATTTGAATAATTTCTTAAACAATTAGAGAATCATAAGTAAGTACGTTACATTCTTCTCCTTTACCTATACCTTCAATATTTTCTTCTATAATAATATATGAATCTGATTCTACCATGGATCTAATAATGCCTGATCCCTTTATTTTTAAAGGTTTAACATTACGGTTTTCTGTTTTTGATCTTATATAATCTGTTCTTCCAAGACTTGAAGGAATTTTTTTAGATGCAATTTTCAGGATATATTGTGGGGTTATATTAATGCCTTGCATTTTATAAAGATTATTTCTAACAAAAACATCAGCTTGTACCATTGCAGCAACAGGATATCCTGATAATAGGAAAATAGGTTTTTCATGGGCTATTCCAAAACCAAATGGTTTTCCTGGTCTTAAAGCAACACCATGGATTAAAACTTCTCCAATTTTTTCAGTTACATCTACAACCACATCTCCTTTGCTTATTGCAGTACCTCCTGTGGATATTAACCCATCATGACTTTCTAGAAGTGTTTCAAATGTATCTTCAACCATTTTTTCACTGTCAAAACAATGTACAACCGTAGGTATGGCTAATGCTGATTCAACAAAGGATTTAAATGTATAATGATTAGAATTAATTATTTCTGCACCACTTATATTTTTTTGCGGCATTATAAGTTCATTGCCTGTTGTAATTACTCCAATTTTTGGTTTTTTGAAAACCTCTATTTCACTATAACCTGCAGATGCAATTAATGCAAGATCTTGTGGTTTGAGTATTTTTCCTTTTTTTAATATAATATCTCCAGTTTCAATATCTTCTCCCATGGGTGAAATATTTTCTCCAGGAGCAATACTTATTTCCACATCTAAATCATTATTTTGTGAAACAGTATATTCTTCCATAACAACTGCATTAGCTCCTTTAGGAATTGGGGCGCCTGTTGCTATTTTAACTGCTTCTCCTGCTTTAATTATAGTATTTGAAACTTGACCTGCACCAATAGTATCTATAATTTTAAGTTTAGCAGGGCTATTTTCAGAAAATCCAAATGTATCCTCTGCACGTATAGCATAACCATCCATAGCTGATCTTTCAAATGGGGGTGAATTTAATAATGATACAATTTCTTTTGATAAAACCCTTTTATAGGCATCTTCAAGAGAGATTTCTTCTGTTCCTATATTTTTTATTAAGGAACTTATCATATGCTGAGCCTTATTAACAGGCATTAAATCTGATAGAAACATGTTTTTCTTAGACATAATCTTATTAAATCCCATTTTTTTTTATTATAATAGAATAAATTATACTAAATATATTTTATTAATTTACAATTTTATCCTTATAATTCCTAAATTTTACATTTATACTCTGCTTGGATAATGAACTAATAAAATATCCATTTTTATATTATATTATAATATATGTATCCAATAGTATGTAAATATATTAATATAAAAAAAAGTTATTTAATAAAATTTTATGTAAAAAATTAAGAATTAGAAAGAGTATTTATACAATGGAAATCATGTTAACCTGTGCAATGGCAGTTACAGCTTTTATTGCAACTAATTTGGATGATATGTTTATTTTAATATCTTTCTTTGCAGGTAATGAATTAAATAATGTTTCAATTGTGTTAGGTCAATATATTGGAATGTCTATCTTAATTCTAATTAGTATGTTGGCTTATTTTTTTAAATTTCTTATATCTCCTAGTTATATTGCATTATTAGGAGTTTTTCCAATTGTTATTGGATTAAATCATCTTGGAATTTGAAAAAAAATAGTTCTATTACTGTTTTAAATAAAATAAATTATACCAATAAAAAGGATGGTGTTGATTATAAGTCTTCATTATCCATTATAAATATTCTTAAAGTATCAACTATTACATTTTCCAATGGTGGAGATAATATTGGGGTTTATGCTCCTCTTTTTGCAAGTTTAAGTATTTCACAATTATTCCTTACTTCAACAACATTTTTGGTGATGGTTGGAATTTGGTGTGTTATAAGTTATATTCTGGTTATAAACAAAATAATAGGATATAAATTACAGGAATATGGTCATATAATCCTACCATTTGTTTTAATTATAATTGGTATAGGTGTTATTACAAGTTGGGGTTCAATCTTTTTTTAAAATATAAAAACTTTAATATTTTTTTTTTTTATATGTTGCAGGAGATATTCTATTTTTCACAACTTTTTTTTGGAGAGGTATTAAATTAATTTTTAGTTACCCAGGTGTATATATTCCATGACAATGCAATACCAGATACATTGCCTTTGGATCTGTTAACCATACCTGCTAAAATTGTTTTATCTGATCGATCCGTGGATATTTTTACAATGGTTTTATTTTGTTCATAGTTAACATCTATTACACTATATCCTTCTAGATTTATTGGATATTTTTCATCAAAAAAGGTTATTTCATGATATTCAATATTTGTTCCTATTATTCCAATTGTTAATCTCAATATAATTAGAAGTATTATAACAAAACTGGGGTTTAAAAAAACTTTATATGAAAAAGGTTTTTTAACAGCTAAAACACCTAAAAGACCTGAAAGCCCTATTAGGGCAGGTGTGGAAAAAAGCCCACCATCAAGCATTCCAATAAGTGTTGTTGTAATTGCAAATGCAAGAATTATTGTGTAACGATTTTTTCGTTGATTTAAAGATATTAAACCCAATATATAGGTAAGTGGAAAAGTTATCAATATAATAAATGAAATAGGCATTGTATAATATATTAAGGAGCTTCCTGTGTGTATATTACCAGCCACATGTATTCCTAATATACTAATTAAATCTCCTAAAACAGATTTAAACACATGACTATGTGTAATACTGGTACTTGTGGGGCTTGGATCCATTGCAATAAATGTTGTGAATATTGAAACACCTAATTTGGATCTGATAATAAGTTCAATAATAATTCCAACTATATAGGTTAAAATAACAATTAAAATAAGTAATTTAAGATATTTATTTGTATTTCCTTTAAAAATAGGATGTAAATTAATAAATTTTTGCATTTTATATCTATTTAAATTAAACAATGGATATAAAAGTAAGATACTGCCCATAATTCCAAAAAAAAGTATAGATTTACCTTCTGATGATCCTTCAAGAAAGGGATATGTGATATTTAATATTAAATGATTTAAAATTCTTGTTGTAAATAGGAAGATACTGAAAAGTATCATTATAATTCCAATTATATTCATATTGTTTAAATTAATTTTCATATCCAATATATCACCACAGTAATTGCTAAAGCTGAAATAAGAGGTATGGGAATATTATCATCAATTGGACTGTAAGCTTCTGTTAATGTTCCAACCAATGCACCTACAATTGAAGGAATTGTTGGAAGCAAAACCAATGCACTTAATAATCCTATAATAAAAAATGCAAGACTTCCTTCAACTGTTTTTGAATTATTAAAATGTAGTATATGTTTACCATATTTTTTACCAATAAGAGTTGATGCAGAATCCCCAAGTAATAGCATTAATATTCCTGAACAAGCAATTGCCATATTAAAACCAAAAAAATAAAGGGTAAATATAATACCTATAAAAAAGTATAAAAAACCTCTTTCATCATTTTTTCTCTTACATCTACCTAATATTGTTGAAAAAAAGGGGATATGATAATATTTGTCCTGTATAAATATTATTTCAGCACAAATAATCAGAATTATACATAGAATTATTAGTATTAGGGGTTTGAAAAATAAACCCAATATTAATATAAAAATTCCTGATGCATGAATTAACTGTCTTAATATTTCCCTATCCATAAAACATCAGGCCATATATTTTTCTATAATACCATTATTAGATTTTTTAAGTTCTTCAATAGGAATGTTAAATGAATTAGTTATAATAAGATTATTTCCTTTAACTTCTCCAATAATTGCTGATGGAACTGTTATATTTGAAAGCACATCTTCAACTGCATCTTTCTTAACAGTTAACAGATATCTGCCATTGGATTCTGAGAAAAGTATGGTTGAAATATCCATATCTTCTCTAACAGGTACTTTTAATAAATCTATAACTGCACCTAATCCTCCTGAAATTGCCATTTCTGAGATGGCCACTCCAAGACCTCCTGAAGAACAGTCATGAACAGCGGTGATATTATTATTTGTATCATTTTTTATAATTTCAAGAATTGATTTTCCTGCCAGATATTCTTTTTTAATATTAACTTCTGGTGCTTTTCCCTGTACAATACCATATACTGATCTATGATATTCTGAACCATCAAGTTCTGGATGTGTAATACCAACCATAATAATTATATCTTCTTCATTCTTAAATCCAGAAGTTCTAATATCTTTTATATCCATTTTTCCTGCTACACCTATAACAGGTGAAGGATTTACAGTTATTCCTTCTCTTTCATTATAAAAACTAACATTACCACTGATAACAGGAATATTAAAATATTCAGCAACTTCTGACATTCCTTTAACACATTCATTAAACTGCCATAATATCTCTGGTTTTTCAGGGTTTCCAAAGTTTAAACAGTCTACTATACATAGAGGATCTGCACCCATTGAAATAACATTTCTTATTGCTTCAGCAACCGAACCTGCTCCTCCCTGGAAAGGATTAAGTTTGGTGTGTATACTATTACAGTCAGATGTAATTGCAAAAGCAGTGTTTTTATCAACACGTATAACAGCAGCATCATCTCCAGGTTTTATAATGGTTCCTGCTTTGACTTCATGATCATATTGTCTATAAACCCATTCTTTATTTGCAATATTTTCTGAAGATAATAATCTAAGCAAACCTTCCTTGGGATCCATATTTTTAATATTAATATATTTTTGGGATTCAACTGGTTTTTTCATTTCCCTATTAATAAAAGGAGGATCTGCAAGTAGTTTGGCAGGAATATTTGCAATAATATTTCCATTAAATGTTGTTATGAATTGATCACTTTCAATAACCTCACCAACAACTGCAGCTGGAAGTTCATATTTATTAAAAATAGCTATTAATTTATTAACATCATCAGGATGAACAACAAAAACCATTCTCTCCTGAGATTCTGATAACATAATTTCATAGGGTGTCATTCCATTTTCACGTAATGGAATTTTTGTTATTTCTACTGTTGCACCATTTCCACATTTTGCAGCTAGTTCTGAAATACAACATGTAATTCCTCCACCACCTAGATCCTTTAAACCTTGTATTTTAATATTTTCCAGAACTTCAAATGTTGCATCCATCACCTGTTTTTTAGTAAATGGATCTCCTATTTGTACAGTTGGTCTGCTTTCTAATTCAGATGTGGTGGTAAGTTCTTCAGATGCAAAGGTAACACCATGTATTCCATCTCTTCCTGTTCTACCACCCATTAAAACAAAAACATCACCTATATTTGGTGCAATTCCTCTCATTATTGAATCTTTTCTTACTATACCTGCACATATAACATTTACAAGGGGGTTGTACTGGAAATTATTGTCAAATTCTACTTCTCCACCAACTGTTGGTATACCAATACGATTTCCATAGTCTGATATTCCTTTAACAACATATTCAAAGAGATATTTAGATCTTTGATCTTTAAGATAACCAAAACGCAGAGAATCTAACAATGCAACAGGCACGGCACCCATAGAGATTATATCTCTTATTATTCCACCAATTCCTGTACCTGACCCTCCACAGGGTTCTATTGCAGAAGGATGATTATGACTTTCCATTCCTATAACTAAAGCAAGCTCATCTGTAAGTTCAACAACACCTGCATCATCTCCAGGACCTATTATTACATTATCTCCCTCTGTTGGGAAAAGTTTTAATATGGGTCTGCTACTTTTATAGGAACAATGTTCTGAGAACATTATATCTAACATTCCATATTCCAAGGAATTAGGTTCTCTTCCTATTTGAATCTTAATATATTCAATTTCTGTGTCTGTTAAAGTCATATTATCACATAAATATTT
>JAQVTJ010000094.1 GCA_028700095.1 Methanobacterium sp.
CAGTAATTCGCCTGCAATAATAACTGCTGTGGTTGTCCCATCTCCTACTTCATCTTCTTGAGTTTTTGCAACTTCCACTAACATTTTAGCTGCTGGGTGTTCAATATCCATCTCTTTGAGTATTGTTACACCATCATTAGTTACAACAATATCTCCGAGTCCATCAACTAGCATCTTATCCATTCCCTTAGGACCTAAGGTTGTTCTAACTGTTTCTGCAAGTACTTTACCTGCCATTATGTTCATTCTTTGAGCATCTCTTCCTAAAAACCTGTTAGTACCTTCAGGTAATATTAAAACTTGTTGGCCTTGGCCGCCTAATTGTGCCACAGTATCACCTCTTTTTTATATGTAATTCATTAGTGGGTTAGAGGTTCTATAAATAGTTTTTGATGTTATATTTGAATATATTTTATTCAAACTAATTCACTCTAACTCATGTATAATTTTATATTAAAATAAATATAATATTTTAGGTATTTGCTAACTATATTAAATATTTTAAATTCTATTGATATTATCTAATATTTTTTAATATTTAAATAAAACAAAGATCATAAATTTTGAAATTTACATAGGTAAATAAATATAATATTATATCCCTGGATTATATTTTATTTAAACCATATTTAATCTTAACAAAACTTATAATTCTGTTTTTAAGGTTTAAGATATTATCTTCAAAACGAAGGACTATTATACTAATCCCAATACCTAGTAAAGCACCAGCTAACACATCGCTGGGATAATGAACACCAATATATATTCTTGAAAATGAAACTAGGATAGCAAGTAAAAGAAATAATAAAATATACCCATATTTACTTCCAAGTATTATACATGCCATAAATATTTGTGTTGCATGGCCTGATGGAAAGGAAGGATTATCCATAACTGCTAATTGATGCACTCCACTTAAAACCTGATAAGGTCGGGGTCGTATAAAAATATATTTTAAAGCTTCTGTAAATATATGGCCTATAACAATAGCTAATAACAAAATTAATGCCACATTCCTTCCTTTCTCACCACCAAATAAAGCTAATATTCCACATATAATAATCCAAAATGTGTAAAGTCCAATATTTGTAATGAATGGCATAAAAAGATTTAAACATGTATATTGAAGATTTAAATTAATGAAATAAAATATAATAATATCAACATTGTTAACTATAACAATTAAATTCCACATTCTAATCTTCCTTTTATTAAAAAAATAATGTTAATTTATTTATTTTTTTCTTTCTATTATAATCTTTAAAGGTGATGAAATTTTCTTTTTTCTTAAAATATAAACAATAATCCCGGATAATATAATATTATTAACCAAATTGGAAATACAAAAATATTATCCTGGCTTATTATGGTCTGAGATTGATTATAACGACCGTAATTAATAGTTGTTTCTGTATGATAAAGTCCAAAATCTAATAAACCAGGAGTCCATATACCTATAAGATAATATTTATCATCAGGATATACTCCTCCAGATATATTAATCTTGTCAGTGTTGAACCAACCATTTAATTTAATATTTCCTGTCATATTTGCATATACTGTTCCATTATTTTGGGCATGATAAATAAATTTTCCAGGCATAAAAGTAACTAAGAAAGAGGGAATTTTTTTCTCAATTAATGACAATGACTCTACAATAGGTCCTGCAAATCCTACAGCAATAGGTACTATTATTTGAGGTACCTGCTGTACTTGAAAACTGTTATTGATTATGTTCTGTTGATTTTTTACAGGATAACCATTTATTACTAATGCACCCAAAGCATCTGAGTAATTAACATTGGATGGTATGTTAACTGTGAAACTTACCTGTTTCTTTGAATGTGGTGTAAGTGTAAAGTTATTTGGATGTACAGATATCCACTGTGCAATACCATTATCTGAAAATTCAAGGTGTATATTATCAGTTAATAACTTTTTATTTTCTATAACAAAGTTAACTGTATCATCACCAATGTTTTCAACATCAACCACACCATAATAGATCTGGGGAGCACCCATATTAACCTGAAAACCTCCAGGGGATGCTAATATTCCCACAGCAGAGCTAAAACTGATAATTAATAATAAAATTGATGAAATTATGGATATAGTTCCTATTTTTTTCAAATTCTTTAAAATCATTTTTTTTTTACTTCCCCTACACAATCAGGTTATATAACTCAGGGTTTATGTTATTATATTATAAATAGATAATAGAAATTTACTTGTCTATATTTAAAAAAAATATAGGAATTTGTTGTTTTTAATATAATTTTAAATGGTAATAAACAATTTTTGATGTGTAATTTATAGAATTATTTTACTAAAATAATATGTTTAATTATTGATTAACTATTTTTTTTGGGTAATATCTCTATTTGATGCAGGGAAATGTTTGGAAGATAGTATTTAATAAATATTATATAAATAATAGGGGAATATAGGATTATTATTTCTTTAAAAATTTAATATATCTTATTATTTTATATTATTATTGCTGTATAATACACTGTTGTAGTGTATACTCCGGGACTCGTTGCTGTAGGGATAGTTAGATAATAATTTCCACTAACATTAGCTGTAACTGAGTAGTAGATGACTCCTTGGAGATCCCATGAATTAACAAGCACATTTGTAGTTGTAAAAATATTTTTAGTTGTTGATGGATTTGCAAAACCATTATATTTAAAATTACTTAAAACAATAATATCACTTCCACTACTAAAATCTCCACTAGATCTTATATAAAGATTTAAAGTTCCTGTAGAAACTCATTGACTTGCAGATAATTCTATTTGTATTGAATTAAGAAAAGATTTTTCCAATCCATCATCAACCATAGTTCCAAGAATAAGGTTTTGTGGAGTAACTTTAATTGAAACTGATGGTCCATATCCCACTGCATTAACACCGGCATTAGATTGTAATTTATTACTTATATTAATATTATTTGTTTCATTTAAAGAACTTGAAGCTCCAATTGATACGAAAAATAAGCTTAAAATTATTATAAACATTATTAATACAATAAACAATGTGTTTCCGAGTTTTATCAAATTATATACCTTCATTTGTTTTAATATAAAGAATATTATAAAACTTTTAATTTATTTAATATAAATAGATTTACTCTTAAACTCTGTTTTTATTTAAAAAAATAAATAAAAAGTTATTAATTACATTATTTCATTTATTAATTCTGCATTAAGAATTGAAGCTCCAGCAGCACCTCTAATAGTATTATGGCCTACTAATACATATTTTAAACCTTTGTCAAAAACTTTATCTTTACGAATTCTTCCTACAGATACAGCCATCCCATTACCTTCCATCCTATCCATACGTGGCTGTGGTCTGTTTTTTTCTTCTCGGATAACTATAGGTTTTTTTGGAGCGGAATGAAGATTTAATTTCTGTGGAAGACCTGTAAAATCTGAAAATGATTTTTTTACCTCGCCAACATCAAATTCATCATCCATTTCTATAAAAACTGCTTCAGTATGCCCATCTAAAACTGCAACTCTATGACATGATGCACTAACACCAAAATTGGCATCTGTTACTGATTCACCATCAAAATCTCCCAAAAGATGGAGTGTTTCTGTTTCCATTTTCTCTTCTTCTTCACCTATAAATGGTACAAGATTATCTACTATGGCCATTGATGGCACTCCATTATAACCTGCTCCTGAAACTGCTTGCATAGTTGACACATACACTCTTTTTATATTAAACTGATAATAAAGAGGTTTTAATGTCATTGCCAATGCTATGGTAGAGCAATTAGGATTTGTGACTATAAAGCCATCCCATCCTCTTTTTTTCTGTTGGATTTCTATAAGATCCAAATGTTCAGGGTTTACTTCAGGAATTACTAATGGTATATCAGGTTCCATTCTCATTGCACTGGCATTGGATGCAACTTTCATACCTGCCTTTGCAAAGCTAGGTTCAGCTACAGCTGCATTTTCTGCAGGTAATGCTGAAAATACTATTTCAACATCTTTTAATTGTTTAGGGTCTGTTTCAACCACTTTAATGTCTTTTATTGATTCAGGTATTTTACTTTCAAGATTCCATGTTACTGCATCTTCATATCTTTTCCCAGCTGATCTTGTGGAAGCTGTTAATGCAGTTATCTCAAAATCCGGATGATCAGCCAATAATTGGATAAATCGCTGTCCAACCATCCCAGTTACTCCTAGTATCCCTATATTTACCATTTTAACCACCTTTAAAATTTATAATCTATTTCATTAAATTTATTTCAATCCTAAAACATCACCCATATCATATATTCTACCTTTATCTGTATTTATAACATATCTAATTCCTTTTATTACTCCATTTACAAAGGCCTGTCTACTACTGGCTCTGTGAATTATTTCAAGACGTTCACCATCACCTGCAAAGAGAACCATATGATCTCCAACAATATCCCCTCCCCTTATAGCATGAATCCCTATTTCTTCAGATGTTCTTTCACCAACAATACCTTTCCGTCCATAAACACCTACTTCCTCTATGTTACGATTGAATTGTTGGGCAATAATCTCTGATGCTTTAACTGCTGTACCTGAAGGTGCATCCTTCTTATGCCGATGATGTGATTCAATTATTTCCACATCATAATCTACTAATATATTTGCAAGATCCTTTAAAACTTTAAAAAATACATTCACACCTACGGCCATATTAGGAGCTATAACTGCACTTATTTGATTTTTTTTAATTGAATCTGTTATTTCAGATATTTGTTTATTTGAAAAACCTGTTGTTCCTACAACAAGATTTACATCACATTCTGCTGCAGTTTTTATGGTTTTAACTGCAGCGTTAGCTATTGTAAAATCAACCAGTACATCTGGGTTTTTTCTTTTTAGGATGTTTTGAAGCTTTTCTGCTCCGTTAATTTCAATACCTATTTCTCCGATTCCTATAACTTCTCCAATATCTTTCCCTTCTAAAGGGGTGTTGGGAGTTTCTATTGCGGCAACAATATTCATATCTTTTTGTTCAAGTATTGTTTTAATTATATTCGAGCCCATTCTTCCACATGCACCTGTTACAGCTATACTTATCATTTTATTTATCTCCTGATGATTGAAATAATAATAAATTGGATATTTCCATGGGAATCCAACTATAATAAGCTTAAAAATTAGTTTTTATATATTTAAAGGAATAAATCAAAAAAATGAAGGATTTAATTAGATTTAAATTCCTTTAAATTAAATCTAAATCCTTTAAGACATGTTTTAATTTTGAAATATTTTTGTCATACATTGGGGCAAGTGGCATTCTAACATTTCCGGATGGTCTTCCCATTATGTTTAAAGATTTTTTTGCAGGAACAGGATTTGATTCTATGAAAAGAACTTTCATTAGATCATAAAGTTGGTAATGAAGTTTTCTTGCTTCTTCAATATCTCCTTTTAATGCTGCATTAACCATTTGACTCATTCGTAGGGGATCCACATTCGCAACAACACTTATAACACCCATTGCACCTTGTGAAATCATTGGTAATGTAAGATCATCATTTCCAGATAGGACTATAAAGTCTTTTATATCTTGATCTTGTATTTCTTTTATTACTGCTGAAACTTTGTTAAGGGCAGGGTTAGCCTCTTTTATTGCTAAAATTTTATCTAGCTTAGCAACTTTTAAAACAGTTTCAACATCAATATCTGTACCTGTTCTTGAAGGTACATTATAAACTATTATGGGAATATCTGTTGTTTCTTCAAGCATTTTATAATGTTCATATAATCCATGTTGCTGTGGTTTATTATAATATGGTGTTATTACAAGACCTGCATCTGCACCTGCATTTTCAGCATACTGAAGAAGTCCTAATGCTTCTTTTGATGAGTTGCTTCCAGCTCCAGCAATGGTATTTACCTTTCCATTTACCTCGTCTATTAGGATGTCGATCATTTTTTTTGTTCATTATGGGTTATTGTAGCGGATTCACCAGTTGTACCTGCTGCTAATAATCCATCAACCCCTCTATCAATTAGATAGTTTATGTTTTCACGCATTCCTGCCTCATCAACCCTATCATCTTTAGTAAATGGGGTGATCATGGCAACTGTTGTACCTTTCAAATTCATTTTAAGACGCTCCTTACAAGTTCATATGCTGTTTTACCATCTTTCCATTCTACAAATAGTACTACGGAAGTTTGACTTGAAGAGATTTCTACGATATTTATCTTATTTTTACGTAAAGGTTCAGTTATCCTTGTAATTATTCCTGGAGTATCTATAAAATCCTGGCTTGCTACTGTTATCATTGCTATGTCTGTTCCAACTGACAATGAACTTAGATCATTGCATTTAACAACTACATCATGTAATGTTTCATGTGCTGTGTCAACTAATGATTTGTCTATAAATAAGGTTACAGAGTTTTGACCTGTGGATATACCATATATATTAATTTTATTAACTGCCAGTGCATCGGTAAGCGCTGCTAATACTCCTATTTTGGTTAATATCTCTTCTCCAACTACTGCTATAACAGATATAGGCTCTACATTAAGTGCTGTTGTTTTTAACATATGATTATCTGATGGT
>JAQVTJ010000095.1 GCA_028700095.1 Methanobacterium sp.
CATTGCTATGTCTGTTCCAACTGACAATGAACTTAGATCATTGCATTTAACAACTACATCATGTAATGTTTCATGTGCTGTGTCAACTAATGATTTGTCTATAAATAAAGTTACAGAGTTTTGACCTGTGGATATACCATATATATTAATTTTATTAACTGCCAGTGCATCGGTAAGCGCTGATAATACTCCTATTTTGGTTAATATCTCTTCTCCAACTACTGCTATAACAGATATAGGCTCTACATTAAGTGCTGTTGTTTTTAACATATGATTATCTGATGGTCCTATAATTTCAGTTCCCATTGCAGATAGATCACCATGTTTAAATCCTATAATTTTGGCATTTACATTTGGATCCTTGTATTTTAAAGCATGAGGATGTAGTACTTTTGCTCCGTGTGTTGCAAGATCTCTCATTTCTTCAACTGATATTTTATCCAGTTTTTTTGCAGATTGGAGTTTATTGGGATCAGTTGACATTACACCACCAACATCTGTTACAATAACCACCTCTTCTGCCTTGAGACAATGTCCAAGTAAAAAAGCAGTAATATCACTTCCACCCCGTCCTAGGGTAGTTAATGTACCTTCTTCATCTTTACCAAGGAAACCGCACAGAACAGGAATTATGCCCTGATCTAATATTTTTATGAGATCTTTTATTTTCTTATTTGTTAATTCAAAGTTAATATTAGCATTTAAATAGTTACTATCGGTAATAATGGTCCAATTATCCATATAAGGATCCATATATTCGGATTTAACACCAAGAGATTCTATTGTGGATGAGAACACTCTTACACTTGTAATTTCACCCATTGAAACTATATCTGCAAGTTGTTTCTCTGAAATGGATTCTCCAAGTGCCTCATCAACTGTCTTAAGAATTTCATCTGTGGTTTTGTTTATTGCTGATACAACAACAACTACCTTTTTTCCATTCATATATTCTTTAACAACAGATTCTGCAGCTTTTTTTATTCTATCTCCATTACCTATTGATGTTCCACCGAATTTGGCCACTATTATTTCCATTAAGATACACACCTTTAAATTCAACCCATAATTTATATTATATAGAATTAAGAATTTTTATAAAAAAAAATAAAAAATTCTTTTTTTTATAGGGTTGCTTAAGACTTTGCTTAAGATTGGTTCCTTACTAATCTTGTTACATATCCAGCTATTTTGTTTCTTAAGTGTTTTGTGCTGACTGTAGTGAATTCTTCAACCAATTTTTTGTTTTCATCAAAATCTGTTGTGAATTTACCTTCGTAAGTTTCAATTAATTCCTTAGATGTTCTTTTAACAAATGATGTTCTTATATTTCCCATGCTTTTTACCTCCTTAAAATTTTTTTTTGTTCTTCTTTACTCATATCAGTTAATATTTTTATTATACGGGTAAGACTAACCTCATCAATATTCTTTTCTCTAGCTATATCTTTAATTTTATTATGGATAAATTCTTCCCGTTTTTTATCTTCTATTTCTATGCCAAGTGTTAACTTTGCACTGAGAATATCACGGGCAAGTAATGTTCTTTTCTCTATTAGATCAATTAACAATTTATCCATTTCATCTATTTTATTTCTTGATATTTGAAGTAATCTTAAAGCTTCTTCCCTATCCACTGCCAATCACCATAGTACCTTCATTATCAACTTCTGTGCAAAACACCTGTCCTGATAGTGAACTCCATACTTCCATAACATTGTCAACATTTTCATTTGGTGCTATTGCAACAAATGCAGGTCCAGTTCCTGAAAGTCCTGCTGCAAATGCACCTGCATCCAAAGCATCAAGAGCTATTTTTGGGTTAAATGCCAATGAAGCACAGTATAATATTCCATTTAATGTCATTGCATTATATATATTACCATTTAAAGCTTCATTGAAGGCAAGTTTAACTTGTGGGGCAATGAGCTTCATACGCCTCACATCTGACTGTGCAGTGGGTGAAATTATATTGGGCATATATACTAATATATTTTGTTGCTCCATCTCATGTATTTTTAGAATTTCTCTTGTGTTGTTATTTGTAACTGTAAGACCACCATGAAATGATGCACTTGCATCATCAAAAGCACCGGTAATTGTAACTCCTGCTTCTAAAGATGCATCAACCCCAATATTTAAAAGTTCAAGATCATTAATTCTATTTTTATCAGGATTTATATTATATTCTTTCATTAAAGCCTTTGCAGTTGCCATTACAATTGCATTTGATGTTGCACTACTACTTGAAAGGCCAGATGAAACAGGTAGTGTTGATTTGGTATATACAGAAAATCCTGTGTAAAATTCAATATTACTATAAACTTCTTTAAACTTGTTAATAACTCTTTTAACACAAATCTCCATTAAAGTTGTGTCAATATTTTTATTGGCCCTGCAAATGATTAAGGAATCTGATCCTTTTAATTGAACTTCAGCAGTAACATAGCGTTTTATACCAAATGCTGAACCATATCCTGTTGCAATTGCATTTATAATTGTGGCCGAACCTGGGGATTTTACAATGGTTTTCATTTATTTCACCGTAGGTTTTGGATTTATTTATTTTAACAAACCAGAAAAAATATATTTCCAATACCAAATAAATAATCTATTTTTAAGAAATAAATAATGGAATGATTAAATACTTCCTATTTAAGTTTTTGATTATAATATAAATTTTTTATCCCATATATAAAAGTGTGAATTGTTCATTTTTCAGATATTATAATAAACACCTAAGAAATTTGTATAAAATTACTGAATACATCCTAATATTATGTTAAATAAAATAAATTAACATCATGGAAAATAATTTTTATAAACATGTGTTTTTCCTAATTTTTAGGGTTTAAACTTCAAAATATTTATAAATTAATTTTTTCATATAAAAGTTTAAATATTTCAATTATTAATAATAATAACATTGTATAGATAAATAAATACACCAATAATCCAGATATTTCATAAATCAAAGGAAATAAGGATAATAAAAAATTAAAAAAACATTAACAACAATAATATTAGGCATATTCCTTATTATATTGGCAGTTTTAAGTTATAATACTATTTTAAGCCTATATTTAGTTATTTATGGTTTTATGGCTATATTGGATGTTGTGTTCTTTTTAAAAGAAAATTATCTATATAATAATAATGATTATAATTGTTTGTGTAATGATAATTTTATATACTTCTCATATATTTCATATATTTCCCCATAACCCCATTATACATGCAAAGTATCTTGTAGATGAGTTAAGTGCATTTACAATTAACATCCAAGTTATAGGAGCTTTACTTTTAATTTTATTAGTGATAGGATCAATTTTAAAATTAGATAAATATGAAAAAGCATTGGATTTACATAATAAAAAACTTAAATTTGACCCTGAAAATCCTAAAGTACTCTATAATAAAGGAATTGCATTATTAAAATTGGAGGAATATAAAAAAACAATTAAAATATTTGATAAATTATTAAATTCCTATCCTGAAAATACAAAGGTTCTATACTGTAAAGGATTTGCCCTTGTAGAAATTGAAGAATATGAAGAAGCATTAATAATATTTAACAGATTATTAAAAGTCGATCCACAAAATAACAATGCAATATATTGCAAACTATTTATCCTTAAACTCTTAAAAAGAAATGAGGAAGCATTAATATGTCGTGATAATGCAGTTGCATTGGATGAGAAAATTTTAGAATACTGTTTAGAAGAAAATCCATTTAAATCATGGAAAGAAAATAAAAATAATAGATTACAATGTCTTTGTTATAGAAACAAAAACAACAAAAAATAATATAACAATAAAAAAATTTATTTAATAATTCTATTTTCTTAAATTGAATATAAAGTTACTAATTTACCCTAAAAATTATTATATTATACTCAAAAGATATGGGAATAGCTAACTCCAAATAATATATTGGGATGTGAACAAATATGGGGGACGGTTTAAAATTTATAATCTACTTTATAATTGGAGGTTCTATTTTAACACTCGTCACATATTATGGCACACGTGATAAAGGAGTAATAGCTGCATTTATTGCAATGTTTCCAACTGTTACAGCCAGAATATTATAACTATTTATAACCAATTTGGAAGTTTACATGTACTAAAATATGTTAAAGGACTTCTAATGTTAACACCCATATGGATCATATTTCTATTCTGTATACTTTATATACTTCCAAGATACGGATTATTTCCATCTTTAGGAATTGGTATAATTTTATATCTTATATTACCCATCTATATCATCTACTCTTTTTAAGGTAAACTCTTATTTTTAAATTGTATAAATATATAATAATTTCATCTACATTATAATTAAATTATAAAAACTAAATCTATAATAACTCATAATTTAACAATATAAATTTCTCTATAAATGATTTAACAAACCACAAACCATGATCTATGACATGATAACATTTCCAAAGAGGTATTATGATTTTTTTAAAGAGATTAGATATATATGGTTTTGTTAACAGAATATTAATATAAGAAAATAAAAAAAATATTCATCAAATATTAAGCAAATTTAACTATATTTATATATAATATTTAATTAAAATTTTATAAAAACAGATAATTAAGTGATATTTAATGAGAAAAGACAGCAAAATCATTCTATCCATAATTTTAGGAGGATTATTAATAATAACAATCCTAATATTAGCAATTTCAATATTAACTGATGGTTCTATTTCATTAAATATAAACCAAAATGGTGATACAGTAGCAATTATACCATTACATGGAGAAATTACATATGGATCACTAGGTATTATTGGAGGAAGTGTTATCACCCCTGAAATAATAAAAAAAGCAATTACAAAGGTAGAAACAGATAATAATATATGTTCCATATTATTAGATGTTAATAGTCCAGGTGGATCTCCTGTTGCTAGTGAAGAAATTATGGACATGATAAAAGAAAGTAAAAAACCTGTTGTTGTATGGATAAGTGATGTTGGGGCTTCTGGAGCATATTTAGCAGCTTCCTCTGCAGATAAGATAGTTGCAAGCCCATCTTCTATGGTAGGTAGTATAGGTGTGATAATGGAACTAACAGATCTTTCACAATATTATCAAATGAATGGTGTTCACAAATATTCCATTAAAGCAGGTCAATACAAAGATATGGGTGCAGAATATAGAAGTTTAACACATGATGAAAATAAAATGTTACAAGAATTGGTTGATCAAGATTATAATCATTTTATTACCATTGTTTCAAACAACAGACATCTAAACAAAAATTATACAAGTAGTATTGCAGAGGGAAAAATATATACAGGAATACAAGCTAAAGAATTAAAATTAGTTGATGATATAGGTGGAAAAAACCATGCCCTAGATATAGCTGCAAAACTAGGTGGTATAAAAGGAAGTTATAATATTATAACAATATAAACATCAGGACTTTTAGATCTCTTTAATGGTTTGTCATCAAAAATTGCATATTCAATTGGATTGGGTATTGGAAAAAATTTAAAAAATAATACTAACAATAATATTGATATGCCTATGATTTATTGAATTTATTATATAAAAAAAAAATTTAGAAAAAAATTTAGAAAATTTTAATATTTCGAGGTGAAAAAAATATGGTAGTTAAAATTGAAGTGTTTACATCCCCATCTTGTCCATACTGTCCTATGGCTGTTCAACTAGTGGAAGATGTTAAAAAAGACATGCCAAATGATGTTGAAGTGGAAAAAATAGATATAATGGTTGACCAAGAAAAAGCCAGAGAATATGGTTTAATGGCTGTTCCTGCTGTTGCATTAAATGGTGTTGTAAGATTTGTTGGTGCTCCGGGTAAAGAAGAACTTTTAGAAGCTATCAAAGAAGAAATGGCAGAAAAAAAAGCTTAAAAGATGTTTAATAAAATGGTTGAATGGGCAGTTCCAAGCAGATTTCATTTAAAAGAATCTGATTATGGAATAACAACAGGAAGTGCAGCATGTGCAGCTGCACTTGCAGCCCTACTTTCTATAGAAGGAAATATAACTGAAGTTGAAATACAAACTCCCATTGGAGAAATCAAAGTCTTTATTGAACATTCAGAAAAATTAAATACTTATTCTGGAAGAGCTTCTGTAATTAAATTCCCCTATAATGACCCGGATATTACAAAAAATATTAAAATCTTCGCTGATCTAATTATAACCGAAAAACCGGATATTATTATTAAAGGAGGAAATGGTGTTGGAATAGTTACCAAACCCGGCCTACAAATCCCAGTAGGAGAACCTGCAATAAATCCCACTCCCAGACAAATGATAATAACCAACCTCTTAAATAATTTACCAGAAGGTAAAGGTGTAGAGGTAATAATATCCGTACCCGGAGGAAAAGAACTTGCAAAAAAAACTTTAAACCCTAGATTAGGTATTATAGATGGTATTTCTATATTGGGCACAACTGGTTTGGCCCGTTCAATGAATTTGAAAAGTTATAAAACATCATACAGATGCCAAATTGATGTTGCAGTGGCAGAAGGATATAATGTTCTTGTTTTTGTACCTGGAAATATTGGTGAAAAAATTGCAAACAAAATATTA
>JAQVTJ010000012.1 GCA_028700095.1 Methanobacterium sp.
ATATCATTCATTGGTTTTTCAGGTATATTTTCATCTTTTATCTGTGTTGCAACATCTGCAATGTTCCAAGCTAAACCGCCCATTCTCTTTAAATGGCTTGTTACTTTTATACATGTTTCAATAAACCTTAAATCTTTAGCTACTGGTTGTTCTGAAGCTATTATACTCATTGCCTTTTGTTCTAGATTATAATTCATTTCATATAATTTATCATTTGACTTGCTAACTTCATTAACAAGTTCCTCATCATAATTAATAAAAGCTTTTAATGCATTTTTATATGCTGAAAGGCTTGTATTTCCCATTTCTTCAACATCTTCCCTTAGATAATTTAATCTTCTCTGGAATCTTACCCTTGGATAACTTTTTTCCATTATATCCTCCACCTATTTTAAAATAAATTATATTAAATTTATATTTCAACTCATCCAAATCTTCCAGTTATATAATCTTCTGTACGTTTATCTTCTGGTTCAATGAATAGTTTATCTGTAAGTCCGCTTTCAACTATTTCTCCATTAAGGAAAAAGGCTGTATATTTTGAAACCCGGGTTGCTTGTTGCATATTATGTGTTACAATAATAATAGTGAAATCTTCCTTAAGTTTATGTATTAAATCCTCAATCTTAGTTGTTGATATGGGATCAAGTGCGGAACATGGTTCGTCCATTAAAATAACTTCAGGTTCTACTGCAATGGTTCGAGCAATACATAACCGTTGTTGTTGTCCTCCTGAAAGTCCCATTGCGGATTTATCTAATTTTTCTTTAACTTCATCCCATAGAGCTGCCTCTTTAAGGCTATCTTCCACTCTTTTTTCTATGAAATCTTTATCTTTTATTCCATGGATTCTAAGTCCATATGCAACATTGTCAAATATGGATTTAGGGAAGGGATTAGGCTTTTGGAAAACCATTCCAACCTTTTTTCGAAGATCAACCACATCTACTTTGGGATCATAAATATCTCCCCCATCAAGGAGAATTGTACCTGTCATTTTAAAACTATCTATTAAATCATTCATTCTATTTAAAGTTCTTATGAAAGTAGATTTACCACATCCCGAAGGTCCTATAAGTGATGTGACCCTATTCTTTTTTATGTTAATACTTATATCTTTTAAGATATGTGCTTCATCAAAGTAAACATTTAAATCTTCCACTTCTATTCTATAATCCATTTTTATCGCCCCATCATCTTTTTGGAGTATCTTTCAACTACTGTGTTTGTTACAACTGTTATTATTAAAATTAATAAAACAAGAACTGCAGCAGTTCCATATGCATTATCAAGTGAAATACCTTCGGTTGCTAGAACATATAAATGCAATGGTAATGGTCTTCCAGGATCAAATATAGAAAGTGGCATTGCAAGAGCAGATCCCACAACAAATAATATTGCTGCTGCTTCTGACATTGCACGTGCCATTCCAAGTATTACACCGGTGGTAATACCCGGCACTGCAGCTGGAAGTATGACTCTGTATATAGTTTGCCATTTAGATCCTCCTAATGCTAGGCTTCCTTCTGCATAAGATCTTGGAACAGCTATTATTGAAACCTCTGAAACTTGAAGTATTGTTGGTAGGGCCATAAATGCCAGGACAATCCCACCTGAAAACAGAGACCATCCCATATGTAGATATATAACAAAAAATGCGAGACCAAATAGTCCGAAAACTATTGAAGGTATTGAGGCCAATGTTTCTGATCCCAATCTTATGAGTTTTACTAAAATATTTTCTTTTGTATATTCCTCAATAAACACCGCAGCACCCACACCAATTGGAGTTGCTACAAACACTGCGATAAAAGTTATAATAAGAGTTGAAACTATCATTGGGGCAATTCCACCAGATTTACCTGAATCTATAGGGTTTTCCAATAGAAATTCTAGGTTTATAACTGGAAGTCCTTTAATAAGTATGTAACCAATTATTATAAGTAATATTATTATAGTAACTATTCCAGAAGCCCAAAACACCCCTTTCATAATTTTCTGGGCATTTTTTGGAGATATAATTCTATTCATATTTTACCTCCAGAAAATATTATGATATTATACCTGGATTTCACAGGTATCCTCCTCCAATTGTAATTTTCTTTTTATAATGGAAGTAATTGGCAACAACAAGAAGTATTATAATTATAATAAAGAGAACTATTGCAGTTCCAAATAATGCACTGTAATGTATTCCTGTTGCATAACCCATTTCTATTGCAATATTAGATGTTAATGCCCTTACAGGGTCTGAAATTGTAGTTGGGAACTGTGCAACATTTCCTGCAACCATTATTACTGCTAATGTTTCACCAATTGCTCTGCCCATTCCCAATATTATAGCAGTTATTATTCCAGGAATTGCTGCAGGAAATATAACATTTTTAATTGTCTGCCAATGTGTTGCTCCTAATGCAAGTGATGCTTCCTTATATTCATGTGGTATGAAACGTAATGCATCCTCAGATACACTGATTATAGTTGGAAGTATCATTACTGTAAGAATTATTGATGCTGTAAACATACTAAAACCAGTACCTCCAAAATGGATTCTCATAATAGGAACCAAAACTATTAAACCAAAAAATCCATATACCACTGAGGGAATTCCTGCAAGAGTTTCTATAACTGGTTTTAAAATTTTTCTCATTGTTTTAGGTGCTATTTCTGCCATGTATATTGCACATAACAATGATAATGGAATAGCAAAAACCAGTGCCAGACTTGTTATTCCAAGAGAGCCTACTATCATTGGTAGAACCCCATAATCACCTGATGAAGGATCCCAAATACTTCCAAATATAAATTTTAAGAATCCATAACTCTCCATGAAGGGTAAACCTTCAGAAAATATGAAGATTATTATGAGTAGGATTATGATTATTGATAAAAAAGCCGTGATTAAAAGACCCTTTTCTATTAGAAATTCTCCTATATCCTTCATTTGATTTACCCCAAAAAATATTTATTTAATTTCATTATTTATTTTTTTAAATTGTATAGTGGAATAATATTCTCATTTAATTTATGGAATATTGATAAAATTTTTTTATATCATCATAATGATTTGCTCATCTTTATTGTTTCAGTTGATTTGCCGGTATTATTTTCTGTTTTTGTATTATGGCCTGTCCTTCAGAACCCATTACATAATCAAGGAAATCTTTAGAAATACCAGTTGGTGGACCCTTCATTAAAATTTCGAATGGTCTTTGTAATAAATATGAACCATTAGCTATATTTTGCGCTGATGGACTTATTCCATTTACTATAATTGCTTTAACAGTATTATCCATATTTGCAAGGGATATAAATCCAATTGCGCCAGGATCTTGTTTTATGGCTTGTTTCACTGATTCAGTTGAGCTTTGAACAATTGCATCTTTACGTATTTTAGTATGAATCATAATTATATCTTGGAATGATTGTAGTGTTCCTGAACCTGATTCTCTTACAACCACATGCACCCCCATATCAGAACCGTTTATTTGATTCCAATTCTCTATTTCACCACTGAAAAGGCTGCGAATTTGTTCTGAGGTTAAATTGGTAATTGGATTGTTATTATTTACTATAATTATTATTCCATCTCTTCCAACAATATATTCAGTTAATCCATTTTTTTCATCTTTACTAAGTGCCTTTGAACTCATTCCCATGTTAACTATTCCTTGTTCAACTGTCCTTATACCCAGACCTGAACCTCCACCTTGTACATTTATCCGTACATTTGGATGTGTTTCCTGATATTTTTCTGCAAGTTTTTCTATAACCGGTTGTACAGATGTTGATCCTGCAATTTGCAGTCTTTCATATTGATTTCCGGGGGTTAACATAAGATAAGCACTGATAAATATTATAACTGCGACTATTAGAACATATTTAGAATCCATACCATCACCTTACAAATACCTTCAACCTTTGAGTATTTAAAAATGTGGTATGAAACCCCAATATATTATACATATTATATTTAAAACAATTAATTAGGATAATTATAATATAATTATATATAAAAATGGTATTTATTTTCTAAAAAGGTTTTATTATATCTTTTATATCATTATATTCAATTTAATTTAGTTATTAGTCTATTATTTAAAATTTCCTAACACAACTATTGCATTTCTATAATTGGATATATTCTCAACTTATTGCTTACATAAATTCATGTATTCTGATTTTTATAAAATAATTTTTTTCCTATTATTTCGCCAATATTTTTTTTATATCTGATTGATGACCATGAATGCATTTAATTCCCATATCTCTCATCGTAAATATTTAAAAAAGAATAAAAAAGCATATACTTTATTTTCACCTTCAAGTTACCAGTTTGATATTAAAATTTAATATTTCCATAGATGGTTAAAAGATCAGCGAATAATATGACTTTTCCAAATTAGTAATTTAGTTGATTACAGCTACTTTAAGTTGTTTTAAAATCTCTAAAATATCCAATTATTCACTAGATCTGATTATTACTGGATTAGCATATCTGCCCATTAACTTAGCATATCTTTTATTATCCATAGGTCAAGTTGAAAGGTCGTCGTGGCATAGGTATGTTGTGTTTCCACCTACCTATTCTATAATTTTTCCTTCAAATACGAACATCTATTATTGTTGAGGTCTTACAAAAAATTATAGCCCACAATTTAGATAAATATATTATAGAAATTACATTTTAAATTTCCATAGCTAGATCGAATATATCTCTAAATTATCCTACATATTTTCCATAATGAAATATGTTCCATTATTTGTATATCTTTTTTATTATCAAAATAATAATATTAATGCTAAAATTAATATGGGATACTGTACATAATAATTATATTAATTATACCAGTTTTAATGAAAATCTCAACATTTCTTAAAAAATATCTGATTAACTCTTTAAATTCTAAGGAGTATTAGATATAACTAAATAAAGGAGAGTATAAATGATAAAAACAAAAATCATGGCACTAGTGGTGTTTTTCATATTCTTAGCAGGAACAATGGGTGCCACAACCGTTTTTGCGGTAGATATTGTTGGATTTCGTAATGTGGATTATAAAAATGGAGATATATTAAAAGTTAATTGATAAACCACTATCTATCCAAGGATCTATGTATATTAAAGGTCTTCAATTTAATGATAAAACAGCAATTAAAATTATGTGGCAACCTGAACCATATATTAATGAAAATTACACCATGATAATGTCAATAGTTTACTTTGATCAATTCGGTGCACAGAATTTAATGGAAGAATATCTTTTTGTTAATAATAATACAAGCATTGCATCAAAAACATTTGAAATCCCCTACATGGATATGAATATCGAAAATTATTTTTTTATTGAAATAATACCCAATGAAGGTACTTAAACCTAAACTATAACCCATATCAAGACATAATCTACTATAAATCCATAATCTTTTTTTAAAACAATAACAATATATTCCATTTATCTTCCCCTTATATGCCTGTTATATAATGACACATTTAAAGAGTTGTTAACATTTATTTTCGTATAAATATTTGCCAGGCATTATTACATACATTACACCAAATAAAATAAAGCTCTTAAGGGAACTAAAAAATGATATTATAATCTATAAATGCCCTTCAATTTAGCATCATCTAAAATAAGATTTTTTTAATTAAATTTGTATGTGCTAAAAAAAAAGGTGCGGTAAAAAACTTAAATTTAAATATATAAAAATTTATTCTTTTAAATGATCACGGGCTTTTTTTAATTCTTCTTCTAATAGTTTATGTTGTGTTATGTCTTTCCAGTATGATGAAATTCCATCACCAGAAGGATATACACTAAAATCAAACCAGTGGTCTTTGTTTTTAATATTTGGAGCTTCGAAGTGTTGGGATTTATCAGATTCCATGGTTTTACGGAACCATTCCTCATATTTTGTTCCTAACAATTCCGGAAATAACTTCCAGAGGTTTTGTTCTATTAATTCCTCATATTCTATTCCAAAGTATTCAGCAGCACATTGATTATCGTGAATAAAATTCCAATTATAATTTAATGCAAAGAAAATATCTTGAATACTATCTAAAATTTTCCTCATCTGACTTTTACTACGTGCAAGTTCTTCTTCTGTATGTTTTCGTTCAGTGTCATCAAATATATAGCCTTTAACTTGGATAAGTTCATTTGAATCGTTAAAAATTCCCACAAGGTTTGCAACAACATGAATTCTTAAACCATCAGATTTTCTCTGCCAACTTTGAAATCCATGAAGTTTATATTCTTTTTTTAGTCGTGTTACCATATAAGGCCAATCAAAACTGTTAAATTTTGACATATTTGAATTTGATGCTGCTTCTACACTATTAAATCCATAAATCTCAGCAAATGCAGGGTTACATTCTAATATTTTACCACCAATATCTGCAATAAAATCTCCTGTTAAGTCTTCATAAAAAAGACGATGATATTTTTCTTCACTTTCTTTAAGGAATTTTTCAGCTATTTTTCGTTCAGTATCATCAAAAATATAACCTTTAACCTGTATAAGTTCATTTGAATCATTAAAAATACCTATAACATTAGCAATCACATGGATAATATTTCCATCTGGTCTGGTATGTATACTTTGATAACCTTTGATTTTTGGCTGGTTTTTAAGGTTGTTAATAAGGTTATTCCAATCAACTAGGTTAAATTTTGAAATATTATATTTTAAAGCATTTTCATGGTTATCAAATCCATATATCTCTAAAAATGAAGTGTTACATTTTATTAATCTACCTTCTGTGGTTGCAATAAAATCACCAGTTAGATCATCTTCAAAAAATTTAGTATATTTTTCTTCATTAGAGGGAATAGGGATTTTTTCTAAGATATTAATATTTTTTATCATTAACAGAAAACCAGAATCAACAACTGAAATAATAAATTCATATATATCTTTTTCATAATTTGGTTTATTATTTTTATATAAATTATCATTTCCAAAACATTGTATTGGTAATTGAAATTTAACTAATCCTTCTTTAAATATTATTTCCTTTTTTGGAACAGTTTTAGAAATTTTAAACATATTAACATCTGAAATATCATCTAATCTAGATATTCCTAAAATTTTAAATGAAAAGGAATTACTATCAATTAATTTACCATCATAGTTATAAAAAAGAATACCTATTGGAGAATTGTTAAACATGTCCATAAATCTGCTTATATCGTCCATTAGTTTCTGCCCCCGCTCATAAATAAAAAAAAAATATTATTTATCCCAAATAATATTGTGAAGTGTTTTGATGTTGGATTTAAAATATATAATACATTTTCAACAACTATATTTTTAAAAATGTTTTAATAAATTAGTTAATACACCTATTATTAAACTATTTAATTCCTCGGTTAAAGGAGGGAATATCATATCCTATGTTGTTTAAAAATTTACTTAGATTATCTCATATCATGATCCTTTTTGGTTTTATCATTGTTATTTCTTGAATTTCTATTTTTAATATCTTTAAACCAATAATCAAGCTTTTTATTGTATTTAACATTATTATCCACACTTTTCTCAAAATTCTGTAAACCTTTTCTGTTATAATTAATATTTCCAATTGTAATTGTTTCTTTTGTCATAGCTATTATAACAAAGCTAAGTGCAGCAATTACCATATATGATATAATAATTCTCCGTTCAATCAATATTACTGAATAAAAGTCTGTGATAGGAGTATTAAAATCTGCATAACCTATTAAAAGCACTATAATACCCACTATTACTATTATATATCCATAAAGTTTTTTAATATTTTCTGGTTGTATTATTGGATAAAGTCCCATTATTATAAGTCCAACACCTATACAACGGAATAAATTGTTTTGAGTTACATCTTCGAGGATATGAAAAAAATCTCCAGGGGTTTTATATTGTAATGCAAATATGAATAATATTTCTATAAGAACTATCAAAACCAGTGGGATAATATAGGCTATTCGAGCTTCTACATTTTGAGTTTTAATACATTCCAATGGTTTTGTAAATAAATGTGCCATTATTTGGTAGAGAATAGCACCCAATGCTGCTCCTATAACTGTTCCTCCAACACCAAGTATTGTTGTTGCATAAGTCACAATTCCGGCTATGATTCCTGCCATTACTACATCTAATGCTTTTGACATGTTTTATCACTAAATCTTAGTTTAATTATCTTAAAAAAAATCTTTTTACCATCTTTTTTTTATACATATTGTAAATTATAGATTATAAAAATTTCTGTAAATAATTTTATTCTATCCAAATTATACTATTATAAAAAAATTATAAAATTATGTTTTAAATTTAATTGAAGTATATTAATATTATATTTTTAATGAAGATATTTATTTTCATTTTAATACCATTTTAAAATATTTATACAATGTAAGGGTACAAATTATTATAAATTTATAATCAAAAAGATATAAAAAAAATATTAAGCCTCAGGGGGGATTTGAACCCCCGGCCTATGCCTTACCAAGGCATCGCTCTACCTCTGAGCCACTGAGGCATTGTTAAAAGATTAATAGATATGTAATTTAAAATTTTACAAATTAGATTGTTACAAAATGGATATAAAAGTGCAGGGGATGGGATTCGAACCCACGTAGGCCTACGCCAGAGGATCTTAAGTCCACCCCCTTTGGCCAGCTCGGGCACCCCTGCATACAAACGAAGTTAGTTTACATCATATATTAAGTTAACGGTTTACTTATAAAAATATATTTTATATTTACATAAACTGTTAGTTTAATTCTAAAATAATACTATTAATTATATACTTTATCATTAGTATATTCTCATTTATAATAGTTTAGGAAAAATAATAAATTTTAACAATTATCTAATAGTTATTTAAAAAAAACTTCAATAATTACAGTTCCAACAGAAGATTAATATAATACTTCTAGATCATTTATCCATTAAAATTAGAATATTAAATATAATAGGACATTATTAAATTTTATATCTTAAAGGATGTGAATTATTGATGTATACTAAAGAACAAGAGTTCAAACCTAATATAGGGAATTTGGAAGCTGAAAAAGATATTAATGGATTAATTAAAACACTGAAAAATGTATTCATAGCACAGACAAAAAAAAATCATATCAGAAAAGAATTTAAAACCCAGGATATATATTATTTAATATTTAGTAGGTGAAAACTACCCATGAAACTTTTAACAATTAAAAAAAAATAGTTACTTTTAAAAGAAAGGTTTATTATATTATTTATGTTTTTATAGGTGAATATGAAATCTTTGAAATTACCAAAGAGGGTATAAATCTTATTATTAACAGTTTCCTTATAGAAAATACATAAAATAAACTATCAAAATCACATTCTCCCTAGAAATTTAAAATAAAAATATTCTTCTGTAGACTTATTATTTTTTTAATAAGATAGAATATTAATATCAAATTAAAGATTTAAAACTTGGTAAAATGAATAAAAAAAGTGAAAATTCCATAATAATTTCTACATACAAAGATAGGGATCTTTATTTTGCTGTGGGATATTCTGAAATAGGCAAAATTATACGAATAGCATTACCACAAAAGAATGAAGAAAATGCAGTATCTGAAATATCAAAATATTATCCTGAATTTTTAGTTTCAGATCAATATTCAAATACAGCAAAGCTATTAAGTGATATCTACCATGGAAAAAATGTAGAAGTTAAACTTGAATTATTAGATTTTAGTAAATCAACAATTAATACCTCCTTTGAAATGGATGTAATTCGTGAAGTTGTAAAAATACCCTATGGTAACATAATAACATATAAAGAAATTGCAAAATCACTTAATAGCCAAGCTTACAGGGCAGTTGGAACAGCCATAGGTAAAAATCCATTTCCAATTTTAATTCCATGTCATAGAGTTATAAGATCAGATGGAAAAATAGGCGACTTCCAAGGAGGAACACCTATGAAAATGGAAATATTAAAAAATGAAGGGATAAAAATTCATAACTTCAAAATAATGAATTCCATATAGAAACAATAAAAAAAAAATGTTAGAAATTAAAAAAAATATGGAATTTTTACTCGATTTTATTCTGATATACTTTCATAGCCTGTTCTAGCACATCTGCAAATGTTGTATCCTTTTTCAGATCTTCAAGATCTTCTATTGAAAATATTTTAAGAACATTATCTTTACATACTTCAACACATGCAGGTATAATTCTCTCTGCATCCATGCATAATGTACATTTCTGGGCTGATATCTTCTTTTTATCAATAACAATCATCCCTACAGGACATGCAATCATACATAACCTGCAAAGTATACATGATTCAGAATCCACAAATAACGTTCCATCATCATCTAATATAGCATTAGTTGGACATATACGTGCACAAGGTGCTTTATCAGGATGACATTGCATACAAAAGATTGGAACGGTAGATGTCTTTTTTACCCTGGAAACCCCATGTTCATCTTTACATGCTGTAATACAATCCTTACACTCTGTGCACATTCTAGGATCAACAACCATCAGTGTCTTCATAATAGATCATTTCCTTTTATTACATTTTATTATTTAACTTCTTGTTTTTCTTTTAGTTTTAAAATAAAATCAGGCACTGCTGATGAATCCCTAGGACCAACAATAACTTCCCATCCACATTCATCCTCAATCTCCCCACTTAATGGTGCAGAAAGTCCGGGTATAATTAAAGTTCTTGTTTTAACTTTATCTTCTATTCCAGATTCTTTAATAAGATCTGCAACAGATTTACCTGATTGCTGGCCTCCTGCAAGAGATACATCTACAGCTCGCCCTTCAGTATCTAAAACAAGAAGATAACAATTTGCTTTTCCAGATTTCAGATCTCCTTCAACAGTATAATATGTGAGTGCAAAGTTAGTTGTCATTAAAACAGCAGAATATTCATCAAGTTCTCCGAACTCATAAATACCCGGATCAACCATTTGTGGTTTCCGAGGATCAGTAAATATACTCTGTCTAAGAGTTAGTACTGGTATAAGCTCCCATATATTGGTTCCATGGATAATCAGCATATCAGCATATTTATTCATAAGTGTAGCTGCAATAGTAGCTTCTTTTATGCCTCCTTGTATATCATCCTTTTCATATAACCATGTTAAAGCAGGAATACCTAATATAGGGAATCTGAAGTCTTCGTCTTTCTCTTCTACAGCTAATCTTCTGATCATAATGAAATTATCAAGTGTGTCTCCAATTCCATTATTAACATATGTTCCAGGATCAAGTACAATATCTTTAATTCCCTTGGATCTAAGTATATTTGAAAGTTCTTTCATTTTTTCTAGGTTATTTGGAACAAAAAGTGCTAAAGGACATTCGTATTCAATAGCCAAGGATGCCATATCTTCAAGGTTATTTTCTGTTACAGCATATATGAGTGGTTTTTCATCTCCAACTTTTTCAAGAGCAGCTTTCATAGCCTCTGGATCCATTGTACATAGAACTAAAGGTAATTTGGATGATTTGAGTTTAGATGCTGTTTCAGCAAATTTAACTTTATCTCCTGAAATATTCCGTAGTGCTATACCATCAAGAGCAAGTTTTTCTCCTGTTCTTTCAAATTCTGATTCTTCGATAATTTTAACTCTCTTTTTTAGAGTTTCATCATCCATATTATCATTTAAATCAATAACCAGGGGTGTGGGATTGTAATATGTAAGTTCATATCTATAAAGAACTTCATCACCACCTATTACCATAGCTTTTGAGCCTTTTCCTATAGTTATCTCCCTCACAGCAGGAGCTAATAGGTTTTCAAGTTTTTCAAGTTCATTTGCTGCCATTTGTGTGCATAGTTCAAGATCTGTTTCCTTGTCTGAGAGTTTGGTGGCAAATGCCATACATGAAGCCTCTCCACATTTGGCGCAGTTAGTTTTGGGAAGTAATCTGTAAATTTCCATTGCAGTGACTTGCAATCTAAAACCTCCTTATTCAAGTTCTGTAATCCAGTTTTTAATATCAGGAACATCAGTTGAAAGATAATCCTTTGTGAATGTGTTTCCTATTTCCTTGAGCATCTGTACAGATGATGGATGGAGCATCATAAATATATCCACACCACATAACATCATTGTAAGACCAGTTATTATTTCCCATATTGGTCCACGATATGCTGTGGGTCCCCATTCATCTTTTTTCATCCAAGCTTCACGAGAACCCCATGCATTGGTTGTACCTGATGACATTGGCATTTGAAGATCTTTATCTCCTTTTAATGCTGCTAATCTAGTTCTGGTTATTACATCAATGGAAAATTCCACACCATAACCCAATGCACATGTTGTTGGATCCATAACTATATCATTTTGTGTTAATCCTTCCTTCATTAAATATTTGTTAAGGGTTTTCTGCATGTTAATATCAGTTATTGCCCATGATAGTACTGCATGGTTATAATCCATAGCTGCCTTTGCAACTTTTCTAAAATCAAGATCAAGATTTGCAGATGCAAGTAAACATCTCTCACCTTCTGCTGCAGCTGCAGCTGCTTCAAGTATAATAGGGTCTTTTATTGGATCTCCTGATCCTCCTATAACTAAAGGTACTTTAACTGCCTGGAGTACTTCTTCGATGTCCTGTGCTGCTTGTTGTGGAGTTTTATCCATAACTTTTGGACCGGTTCCTATCAGATGTATTGTGATCATGTTTGCACCATAATCTTTCACAGCCTTTTTTGCCCATTCACCAGGATGTTCCATAACATCCTCAAAATGTTCTCTTATTGGTTTAGGAAGGCCTGGCATAGGAATATCGAACACATCAAAAGTAACAACCGGAGCGTTTGGTTGTGGTTCTTCAAATCTGTAAAGTGCCTTTTGACCACCAAGGTAAACAGGTTTTCTTGTACCTGCACCAAGCTGAACCTCTGCAACTTCACCAGGATAGTTGTGAACTGGTGGTGTGAATGGTTTTAATTGTGCTAATGTTTCCTTTGCAATAACAGCCTGCTTTTTAGTGACTTGCTGCACCATCCTCTGGACCGCTGGCATTAAATGAATTTCCAGCTCATCAAAGTCCATTCTAAAATCATTTATTTCTATGGTGTCTGTATTTTCCAATAGTTTAAGAAGTTGTGTCATTTTATCCATTGATACTACATCCTTAATTTGAATTTAATATTCTAGATACAATTTTTTTAACTGTAACAACAGAATTAGAATTATCTGAAAGGTTCACAAGGGGTGATCCTTCAATATCATATTCTGCTACTTCTTCATCTTCGTAAATAGTTCCAATAATTTCAATACCAGTTTCTTTGACTTTTTTAATTATAATATCTTTATTATCGGGATTGATCCTGTTAACAACAAGAAACATCTTTTTAAAGTTTATATCCAGCTCCTTAGAAAGTTCACCAATCCTTTGAGCTGTTAATATTCCTCTTTTTGATTTGTCGGTTACAACTAACATGATGTCAACGTTTTGTGTTGTGCGTCTACTTAAATGTTCAAGACCTGCCTCTGTGTCTATAACTATATAATCGTAGTTTGCAGAAAGGGTTTCTATAATTTTTCTTAGCATATTATTAACTGCACAATAACATCCGCTTCCTTCAGGTCTTCCCATTACCAATAGATCAAATTTTGGTGTTTCAACTACAGATTCCATTATTTTATAGTCCAGAATATCCCATTTATTCACATCTTGTGGAATGTTACCCTTGGCTGTGTCAATCTTTAATTCTTCCCTTACATCACCCACAGTTTTTATAACTTCAACTCCAAGAGCTTCAGGAAGGTTAGAATCTGGATCCGCATCAATTGCAAGAATATTTTTTTCTGATAAAGCTTTTATTAAAAGGGATGAAAGCAAGGTTTTACCTGTTCCACCTTTACCACTTACTGCGATTATCACAATATATCTCCATTTCTTTTAGATAATAATAATATTCAGATTTTATTCTATTTTTATTTATTTTCTAAAAATCCTATTTTCTTTTTATTATCAACTTTTCAGCATATATTTTAGCATTTTTGAAGATAATTTTAACTCCACCACTTGTAGAAGGTATGGTAAGCTCTGGTGCATATGCTACTTGTGCTATAGGTACTTCTCCAACTTCAATTTCAGGTATGGTTTCCATATCTTTAGAAGTTTCATCTTCAACTGGATCAATTTCTTTTATAGTTTTTTTAGTTTCTTTCAATCTTTCAATGATAGGATGATTTTTTTCTCTAAGGAATTTTCTGATCTCTTTAATACTGTTTGCATCTTCTTCTGTTGGTATTTTATCTGCCAAATCTTCGGGAATAAAATCTATTAAAGAATCTTTAATGGCTTTAGGAAGCCAGATAATCCTTTCATAACCATTATCTGCTTGTAAAAATTTGGGTGATCTCATATATTCAAGACTTAAACCTGCAAATCCTTCAACTTGTTTTCCTCCTGAACATTGTCCTGCCATTGCAGAGAATGGAATTCCAAGTGGTGTTTCTCCTTTAAAGTCTCTGTCTACAATTCCAACACCATCAAGTTCTGGTATGTAAAATGCAACTGCTTCAAAACATCCGCAGGAAGTATGAGGATAACCAAATACACTATGTAAATAAACCCTATCAACTGTTCCTTGGGATTTATCTGCCATTACAGCATTTACATTAGCATATTCGCCCTTAATTTCATCTAATACTTTTCCTTTTTCTATTTCAAATATTGGACCGTCAGGATCCATTTTAGCTGCTGCTCTGCAGTCAAACCAGTTAATTGCTCCACAAAGCGCTGTTCTGTCTGGTGTGACAATACAGGTATGGGTTGGTGCAAAGGATTGGCACATTACACATCCATAAAATACATCTACATCCTCATCTGAAAGTTCCCTTGCCCTTGCATCTCTTTCTTCATATTTTTGGGTTGTTTTTTCAATGAAAGCTTCAACTTCTTTTTTATCAGTGTATAATGTGATAGATATTGCTTCAATTATTGGAAATTCTTCTTTAAAGAGTATAGAAAGAGCTTTGCCAAGATGTTCCAATTCAAAACCTGCATCTTTAGCTTCTTTGCTTACACGACACCATATTTGATCTCGTTGGTTTAGATGCATAAATCCTTTTATATAGTTACATAGTTCATGTGTTCTACGTTCTATAACTCCTTCAAGTTCTTTTTCGAGTTTATCTCCCATTATCTCTATGAAAATACCGAATGGATATATTTCTCCTTCTTTCATCTCACTGAGATTAGGCCCAATCACATTTACTTTCCCGTTTTTAACATCTTGTTTTACTTGAACCAGCTCTGCCCCTATGGATTTAGGGCCTGCAAGTTCAACGAACATGTTCGCTGCTCTTATCCGTTCTCCCTCATACATGGGGCTGACATCGACAGGTATATCCTCAAACATTGCATTCCTCCACTTTATCTATTTGTAGTTTTATATTTGCTATACATCCAAATTTTAATTAAATTAATCTGTTTTCATCTTTTCAAGGTATATTAACCATTCTTCATCCTTCATATTAGGGAATGATGCATCTGCATTTGAGTGGAAATATTTACAAAGTGTAAGTGTTGTTATATGGGGTGCAAAATGTTTTAAAGATGAAAGACCTTGTGAAGCCATGTAATATATGCCGCCAATAAATATAACTAAATCATGATGCCCTTCACCTTCCAAACCATTCCATTCAGGGTCTTTTAGCAGGTTAATGATTTCAACAACACCATATGCTTTTGTTTTTACTCCTTTTTCAAGATAAGTTTTGAATGTGTCTGCTGTGGTTACAATAGGCAGATCCCATTTTTCAGATATTTCTATTGAATGGGTAACAAGCGGTTCTTCTTTTGCAAGTGGCCCCAATATTAATAATGGTCTTTTTGCTTTTTTAACCATCATCTTAGCAGTTTCAGGTGTTACCATAAGCGCCTGTTTAGGTCCTGCTATAACAGTTGGCTGCCATGGGATAATTCTTTCATTCATTTAATCACCTTCCATGTCCATTAAAGAAGGTTCTTGGGGTAATTTTCTTGGTTTCCAATTTTTTTCATCTAATATTTCCATAATATCCCTTTTATAGGTGATTGGAATATCTTTTTGAACCCTTACAAATTTATAAATATCTTCAGGTATTGTTCCGAAATATTTTTTATGAAGATCTATATAATGGTTAAGTTTTAACTGCCTACCTTTTGAAGTATCATTTGGTCTTAAACATAATTTAGCAGTCATTACAGTTGCTTCTCCAATTGTTTCAGCAGCATAAAGAAGATGTTCAGGTGCGGGTTCTCCATTTATAACTTCTTTACTTCGAAGATCATTAATTTGCCATGTTTCCTCTTTATCTGTTCTTCCTAAGAATAAACGTCGATATTTAGAAGCATGGGGTCCTACAACTACAGGTATTCCCCATCTATTTACTCCTGTTGCTATTGCAGCGGCTTTCTGAGAATATGCTCCCCATGCAACACCACATGCCCCAACCCTGTTTAGAATATAATCTGCTATTTCTTCAAAATTACCTTCTAATGGTTTTTTAGCAAATATATTAGCGATTTTAATAGCCACACCCGGAATATGTGCATTTGAAACACAGGAACCCATATTTACAAGTCCTTTTGCTTCAAAAGATCCGCTGTAACGTTCATAGAGAGTTTTTCCCTCTTCATCTTTATATTCTCCAAGGGTCATTGCTCCACAACCTGTTGTTACAACTATATAGTTCCTTTCAAGAAACTCTTCAGCCATTTTAGCTACTTCTTCCCCGCCATCAGGATAGTTAGTACAGCCAACAAAGGCTATAACTCCAGGAATATCTCCTAAAACAATAGGTGCACCAATTCTTCTGACTTCAATATCCTGAACAGGTCCTCTGCCTGCACGTATATTATATTTCTGGTCTTGAAGGTTTATTTCTCCTATTTTAGCCATCATTGATATGATTGGTATGTTTCTTGGACATTCTTGTTCACATCTTCCACATGAATAACAGATATCATTATTATAAAGTCTCTGCATCTGAGATAGATCGCCTGTGCTTGCAGCCATAACAGCATCCATCATAGGTATACTATTTGGACATACACGATCACACCATTCACACTCTGTGCATTCTTTTGCTAGTTCAATAATTTCATCTAAATCTGGAAGTGTTTTAGTACGTGAACGTTCCTTTGATATTTTCATTGCAACTTTAGCTGCTACTTCACCTACTTTTTCAGGGTCTAATATTAATGCACCTTCAATTTGGTTGTTAATAAGTTGTGAAACAATTTTATCAGGGTATTCATCTGTTTTATTAGGAAGCCCAAGACACATTTTATCAGTGGTTGCAGTTACAATTGCATTATTTTTCTTAGCTTCTTCAAGCACATCTGTTCTTATACATTGTTCATCAACAATTATAACATCAGCTACACCACTACGTATGAATCTAAGTTGTTTTGAAATGGGTCCTACAATTTTTGCATTTTTATTATAACGAGTAATATCTATTGCAGCACAGCATATACCACAAACCTCTAAATCTTCTTCAAGGTTATGCTCCTCTAAATAGTCCATTATACCTGCACCAGGTGCAACATTATGTCCAATACATAGAATTACTGGTTTTTCTCTGTTAATTGTTCCTATTCCAAGCTCCACTAATGGTGCCTGAGCATCACCTTTAGGCATGTCAAGAGCAACTATCTGTGCCAGATCTCCTATTTCTTTTCCAAGATTATCCATTAAACCTGCATGAAGAGCTTTTGATTCAAAATCTCTGCTACTGCCTTCCTGTCCTGTATGACAGGCTGATAAAAGGTGGATCATCTGTTCTTCAACATAATCTAATGCTTCTTTTAAATCCCCTAATTTTTTTGGTGTTTTTCCTATTAATGTTCTCATAATCGGAGCTTCAATATCTATGCCAATTCCCATTTCTATTGGGAAATCTTCACCTTTTTTCCCAATAAGATATTCCAGAAGATGTCTAGCATGCCCTGAATGGGCTGCTGATCCTATGCAACATGCCAGAAGAACTATTCTAGCTTGCTGTGCTGCAGCATCAATCCCACATGCACCCTTTTTACCGAGTAAGTCACATTTACCATATGTGCATAAACAACACATATCACAGAGAGGAGAGTAGAATGGTTCATATCTATCCAGTAATTTCATGTCCCACGATCTTAAATCTGTTACACTCGGTTTTTGTGTCGGACCCATGGATACTAATGGTTCATCAGTATTTTCAGTTTCCTTTTTCTGGATTATATCCCCTATTGATATCTTGAAATCCTTTGTTTTCCAAAAATCGCCCTTCAATTCTTTAGGTTTAGGTGCCATGCTTATCACCAATTATTAATGATTTATAATGATGTTTTTCTTATGTAACAATATATTATATAAATATGTGTTATTACGATTTATTAAAAATCTATGTATTATTAGCCAACCATTCTTATGATAAGAAATTATTGAAAAAAATTATTATAATTGAAAATCTGCTTAAAAAGAAGTATAAAAAAAATAGAAAAAAATTAGGATATATATTTTTTTTAAATTATATTTGTGGTTCAAATCTTTTTATCATGAAAGCTAAGAAACCAACTATTAAGGGAAATAGGAATAAATATATTATAATAAGTAATATTGGAGATATTAAAGCCCCCATTACAGTCGATGCAGCAAGTAACATGATCATGGTTATAACTGGTGCTAGAATTGCAATAAACATATATAACATTGTGAATGAATTAAGTTTTTGTGAATAATCCTTTAACTTCATTCTTAATTCATAGGAAGTGTCCTCTGCTATAACATTAAGAGTTTTTGCAATATCCCCTCCACTTGAAAGTGTTCTTGTTATTTGATAAACAGCCCTTTTAAGTCCATCCGAATCTATTCTATCACCCATATCAATTAATGCTTTTTCAGTTGTTTCACCATATTTTATCTCCTCCAATGCCCTGGCAAATTCTTCTGAAAGAGGACCATAACCTGAAAGAGCCACAGATCTCATACTATCATGTATTCCTATTCCTGCACTGAGTTCTGTTGCCATCTGCCTTAATGCAAATGGTAATTCTCTTGATGCTTGATTTGAACGTGACCCTCTTTTAATGTTAGGTAAGAAAAATAAAACTAAAGTTATTAGAATGATTATTAATCCAAAAATTATACCCATAATTATTCCAAAGCCTAAAATAAGCATGAACATGAAAACAATAATAAATGAAATTCCACCTATAACAAGGATCATTCGAGGTTCTAGATCCTGTTTTTCATCAATTTTAAGAAGTTCTTCTAAAGATGTTTTTTGATAAACATCTTTTTTAACCTTTTTTTCTGTGGCAAATTTCAAAACTTTATTATATTTTTTATCAATTAATTCATTAAAAATTTCTATTTCATTCTTATCTAAACGTCTATTTGTTAGTGATTGTGAAGTTCTTTTAACATTAATTTTATTAAATGAAACTTTTTTAAATCCCTGACTAAATTTTTCTCTTTTAGATCTTATTTTGCTCAGTTCCAGAGGCACGATAACTCCTTTACCTAATTTCTTAGTTGAATCTAGGGTCACCCAACCTATTCTATTGAAAAAGTTTTTGAGACCTTTAAAAACCATTTTATCACCCAAAAAAAATATAATTATAATGGTCATTATCTATTTTATAATAAATTTTTTTTTATTAATTATAAAATTTTATCTAAAATCTCAGCAGGATCTCTGTAGTAATTATTAATATAATTTCCAACCTCATCTATGGATCTTATATTATTATCTGCTAGATATTCCAGGAAAAGCCTTCTTTTTTCAATTTCCTTTTCAATATCTGTAATTCCTATTCCTCTAAGTTCAGCTATGTCACGCAAGGTTTAGCTTGTTATTCCAACATATTCAACTTTATCAGAAATATTATTCCATTCAAAGACTTTATTTAACTGAACATTACCCTCTTCCATACCTACTATTTCTGCAACTTCAGTTACACGTCTAATTGAACCGCCTTCAGGCCTGTACATCCTTTTTTGCATTATAATAAAGTCAAGTACATGTATCATAATTGTTGGCACATTCATTGGAGCATTTACTAATCTTGTAATAGTTTCCCTTGCAGTGTTTGAGTGAACAGTTCCCATACCCGAGTGTCCTGTGTTTAAAGCTGTAAATAGAGTTACAGCTTCATTTCCCCTTACTTCTCCCAATATGACTCTGTCAGGTCTTTGTCTCAATGAATTTTTAACAAGTGTATCCATTGATAATTCTTCCTTCCCTTCAATATTAGGTGGACGGGTTTCCATCCTTAAAACATGAATATGTGGTAGTTGAAGTTCTAAAGTATCTTCAATTGTTATTATACGCTCACGTGGAGGAGTAAAAGCCGTAATTGCATTTAAAGTTGTTGTTTTTCCTGAACCAGTTCCTCCTGCAATTATAGCATTACAAGGTTTAACACCAAGCCCATCTGTACAAACCCATAAAAAACCAACTAAATGGGAAGATAAAGTTTTAAAATTAATTAAGTCAATAATGGTTAAGGGATCCTTCCTGAATTTCCTAATAATTAATGTTGCACCGTCTGCAGAGACTGGAGGTATTGTTGCATTGACTCTTGAACCATCAGGAAGCCTAGCATCAAGTATAGTGTTTGTTGATCTATTCGACGGTTAACTTGTCTGGCAATAACATCAATTATTGCTTTTATATCTGAATCATTATTAAAAATAACATTGGTAATCATCATTCCAATCTTTCGATGATAAACAAAAACATTTCTATTTACACCTATAACCATTATTTCTTCAAGGTCATCATCCTTTATCATAGAATCAAGCTGACCATAACCAAGCATATGTTGAGATATTTGAGTTGCAAGTCTGTCAACATCAATAACCCCCTTGGATCTTAAAAATTCCTTTACTTCTTCTATAAAGTTTTCTTCAGCTATACTGAATTTTTCACCCGGGGATACAGCAACTTCAACAAGTTTTTCACGAACTTCATTAAATATTAGTCTTTCCTTATCTGAAAACTTCGGAACACTTACATTATAATTAGGTATTAAACCTTCTTTAATAATTTCTGTTTTTATAAAATCTGAAGCTTTTTTAGCAGACCCCGGATGTTTATATGGTCTTTTCATAACATCTAAATTAAGTCCTGAATCTTTACTTTTGTTCAGTGTTTTAGATATCTGCTCTTTTTTTTCTTCTTTAATCTGCTTAACTAAGTCTTTTGAGTCATCTAGGGGATCATCATCACCCGCAAATTCACCAAGAAGATCCCTTAGGATTTCTTTACGTTTATCTTTCATATCTCTCAAATATTTTATATAATTTAACCAATATTTAATGATAACTTTTTATATTATAACCTTCTTTTTCTAAAAGAACACATTTAACAAATATTTTATAAAAATAGATTCCAATAATAGAAAAAAAATATTCACATATATTATTTAATTATTTTAATCTAATATAATTCCGTTTTTATTTAAATTCTATATTAAATATTATAATAATATAGAAATATTTTATAGTTTTAATCCATAACCTCTAAAATCTTTGTTATAGGTTAAGATTTATAAGTAGAGCTTAATTATCCTACTTTAGAATCTAAGCTTCTTATTTTACTATGTAAGTACCATAGCTCATCATATAATCGATGATAACTCTCACTTGATGGATCATCTTTAATAAGTAATATTTCATTATATTTTGAATAAAATTCATTTTTCAATTCAAATAGAGTTTTTTGCTCATTTAATAATATATTAATCTCATAAACTTTAGTTATATCCTCCATTATAGTTTAAACCCCCCAATGTTCTATAATAAATATATTGAAATTTTTTTTTTAATCATGAAAATTATATATTTTTAATTGGTATGATGTTACACATAAATTTTGTTGAAACTTATAAAAAAAGGTTGACATAGACCATGAAATAATTAAAAAAAATATTTTATTATTACCAAAAAGATTAAAAAAAAATTCTGAAATTATATGCCTTTTTTTAACTTATTTTCTTTAATAATTTCTTTTTATAATTACAGCTAAAAATATTAGCTAACTTTGTTTAAAGAGACTATATTTGGTTATTGATGTTTTTTTTTGAATAATTTTGATTTGGAAGTTTAATTTAGACCCATTATTAAACTATAAATTAAATAAAATATAAGCTATTAATTTTATTTTTTTTTAATAGAGTTTATATAAAAGCACCCCCTTTTTTCAAAAATATGTTTATTTAAAAAGATGATAATTAACAATATGAACCTGAAATGTATATGTGGAGGAGAATGTGTTGAAGATTCCCTAATAATATTAAAAAAAATTAAACAAATATATCCTAGTTGTATATATTGTAAAAATCTAAAACTCAAAAAATTCAAGCCACTTAAAGATCAAATAGAATTAGATGAGGTAAATGAAAATTTTGGGTTATGTACTTGTGGAAAAAGACATTTAGATAGTGTTATGGCACATATACTGAAAATTATGATGGATGAAGGTGTAAGAGATGAAAATTCCACATTAAGAAATACATGTACACCATTAATAACTCCCTCCTATACAACAAATTCATCACCATACCTTAGAACAAATTCAATGGTTATATTAACAAATAAAATAACAAAAAATTGTGCTAATAAAATAATAAATGAAATACCCGAAGTAAAAGGTGTTTTATATGGGGATATCAGACAAACAGTAGGATTAAAAGATTCAAAATCTGAGCCTAATACATATAAACTTCTTGCAGGCTGTGATATGAGATGTGATGTAATTTGTACACCCTATGGTGAATTATGTATCTATCGAAACCAAGCTGAAATTCATGTTGAAATTCCTAAACCAATATCTCCAAAAATTGAAATTATAAGAAAAGTCTTAGACAAATATAAAAATCCAACAATACTGGACAGTACTTGTGGACCTGGAACTCTTGGAATAACTTGTTTAAAAGCCGGTGCAAAAAAAGTGGTGTTCAATGATATATGGTATCCTGCAATAAAAATGACATTACAAAACCTACAAGTAAATGGATATAATATAGATTTTTTTGATGTTACTAAAGGTTTAATAGGTTCTGGGGAAAATTTTCAAGTTTACTGTCAAGATATTAATAAATTAGAAACAATAAATGAAAAATTTGATATATGTATTATTGATACATTTCCAGGTGTTAATACAGAAAATTTCATAAATTCAGTGAAAGAATTTTGCACCGAGATCATAGTAATTAGTTAAAAAAATTAAAATTATACACGCATATATTTTTTGTACTTATAATGATAAACCCGTGTAAATAATGATTGCTGGAACAATTAAAACACCCATTAAATTGGATTTGTTAACTCCAATATAATGTGGTATTAATCCCAGAGAAATTGAAGTTAAATAAACAAGTAATAATATACATGAGGTTTGTATGTTCCATAAATGCGAAAAAAAATACTAACATACTCATAAAAATAATAACTATTTTTGAAAGTTTACCATAATTTATAAAATTTATATATTTTATTAGCATATCCCCAAGCTTCAAACATGAAAATGTTGATAATGCTACTGCTGTGAGGGAAACAAATACAAATAATAGAAGATAATTTATATCAAAATTTTCAATTAATTTATCAATAAATACTGCAATACCGCTTCTGGGATTTCCTATTAAATATATTGCCATAAGAGAAAATAATGTATCAGAAACATTCCCTCCACTTATTGCTACTAAAAATCCTTCCCTATTATTTCCAATATCACCCCCACCACTTAATTCCTGTGCCAAAATACTGCCCTGAGCAGGACCCATTCCAGGTAAAAAGCCAAGAATACTACCAGCTATTCCTCCTGCAATTATTCCTCTAATAATTTTTTTATTTATTTTTAAACCATGAAAAATATCTTGAACCGGAACTATGGAATTCTGTGACAAACTATAAACCAAAGTACTAACACCAAAAAGTCCTGTAAATATTGTTAATAGAGAAACATTAGAAGATATGGATGAATTTAACATTATCCATCCAACAATTCCTGAAAGAATAAATAAAATAGACCATACCATGGAATATCTATCTTTATTAAGCCGTATTATCATGAAAACCACAGCCAATATAAGAATTATGTAAATATAAGGTTTTAGTATACTATAAAGAGGAGGTAAAAATATTATAAAAAGAGGTAATAATATTAATATAACCACCAATGAACCAAAACCTCCAATTGTCACGAGTCTTACTGCTTCTCTACCCCTTCCATGAAGCATTAAATAATGGCCTGGTAAAATAGATAGAACAGTTCCTTCTTCAGGCACTCCTAAAAAAATAGATGGTAAAAAGTCAATCATTGAATGTGAAATTGACATTGAAAGTAAAAATACAGCAAGAAATGCTGGTGAAAATAACTCTAAAAGAAATACTGAAGAAGCAAAAATAAAAGCACCCACAGTATTAACATGTATTCCTGGAATTATACCAGTTATTACACCACATATAACACCAATTAAACATGCCAATAATATATCAAAAAAATTCCAACCACCAAAATAATATTATGTGATCCATAATTAATAATATTAATTATTAAAAAAGTATTATAATATTTGATGCTTTATTATTTTTTCATTACATAATAGCATATATTAACTAAAACTGTTTATTATGGATGAATCCTCCTATTTCCACTACTTTTTTTAAATAAATTGACATTTCAATAAAATAAATGGTATAAATGAATAATATTTTTTTTGATAATGCTGCTTTATTTACTAAAAACATCCCATAGAGTGTAGGGATGGATATAAAATTTGCAATAGTAAAAAAAATGTGCATTAAAAAAATATTACAATAAAAAAATAAAAAAAATGGGATAGTTAGGGGTTTATTTTATGTGTATATTTATATTTCTATCTAAACGTGGCAAATCATCCCCATTACCCCAATAAATAATGCATAGCCTATATTCCCCTCGAGGCCAATCTCCTGTAGGTATAGAGATACGTGCATATCCATCGGTCCAAGTGATCTCTTCTTCATTGAATATTTGTTCTCCACGTGTACCGTCAGCTTTTACTTTATACACATAAAAATGTAGGTATCTTAACGTTATCTCATCATTATTATAAATAAATTTTGCCCATATCCTTTTATCTACACCTTTTTTAATATTCCAGTCAGGTTGTATACAAGTGCTGGGATCTATATTCGGGTTGGGGCCCGTGGCATCCCATGCCCATATATATCCATCTGATGCACTTACAGGATGTACACCTACTTTGAAAACTCCTAAAACAGAAGTAAGACTATTAGAGGTGTTATTTTTTTAAATTCCATACTTTTCCCTCCTAATATTATTAGTTAATATATCCTT
>JAQVTJ010000013.1 GCA_028700095.1 Methanobacterium sp.
AATAATTCTTTTTTTTCTGGTTTTGTTATTTTTCCTGTTACCAAACAAATCATCCAATATTTTAAATGACTCGAGAAAATAATTGGGAAAAATACTTCCTTTTTTTCATGTTTTAGAATATTTAAAGTATATTTGTATCCTGATATCATAGCATGAAGATATTTTTTATTCCGAATATGAATTGTTGATTTTTCTTTATCAGAATTACGTATTCTGTAATTATATCCATAGTAATTATTTAGATAAATAATTCCCTTTGCTTTTAATAAAGTATGGATATAAAAAGATAAATCTTCTGCCAACATTCCCTCAGGAAATCTTATACTATTATCTAAAATCAAATTTTTCCGAAAAATTTTAGTCCATATAGATGGAGGTAACTTTAGGATTCTTTCATCTTCATTTACTGTTTTAACATTTATTTCCTTCTTGTCTTTAATAATACTGATATATTTGTGTGAGCTACCATCATCAAAAACAGATCTAAAATTACAAAACACAATATCCACATCTTCAGAGGTTATTCTATTAAATAATACTTCACAAATATCTTCCTCAAATAAATCATCATGATCCATAAACATTATGAAATCCGATGATGCAATTTCTAGACCTATATTTCGAGGTTTTCCTGGAAGGCCATTATTTTCAGGTAAATGTATTGCTATAAAATTATCATATTTAGCAGCATAACTATCAATTATTTTCGGAGTTCCATCAGAAGAACAATCATCTACCATTATAACTTCAAGGTTTTCATAGCCAATACTTTGGTTAATTATAGACTCTAATGTTTTATCTATGTAGTTCTCAATATTATGTATGGGGATGATAATGCTAATTTTATATTTCATTATTACTCCGTGATATCAACTTTAAAAAACTTACCAATATTTTTGTATTATTTCCTCAAATATTTAAATATTATACTGTCCTTCCTTTAATAGAATCTAATTTTTCTGCAAAATTTAGCCATACTAATGTATTATACAGGAACTTAAATATTAAATAGCATGAATAAATAGAGGGGAATTGGTAAAACGAAATATATTCCTAAGCCAATTAACTTATTATAATATTGGAATTATAAGTAAAGCTTTAAATTGTGTTTTTTTAACCTATTAGGAAATTTTGTTATATCAACTCTGCAAAAATATATTTAAAAGATGCTTTTTTTGGCTGATTCTGGTTAATATATAGTTTAAATTCTTTAAGTCCAATTCAGATTAGTATACTCAAAAGATTCTTCTGGTTTTCCCCATTCTAGTTTTTATTTCTTAAATTTGGGCATTTTAAAATAATTTATTTTTTTTATCAGATATATGTTGTTTTTTTTTGATTGTATTTAGGTTTTGTTATCTTTAAAAATGTGGAATAGGTAATTAGGACTGTGTTTAATTTTTATCGGCAAATAAATATATGTAAGCACAAATGTTTAAATTTAAGGATTTAAAAGGCCAATTAAACTTATAAAAAACTATATGTATTATTAAAAACACAACAAAGTAACAATAAACGACCAAACCAAGCAAATACAAAGCTTCAAAAAAAAAGAAAATCTAAGGCCATAAATAAATAAAGCTATTATCATATAATCATTAATCTATGTAATATATTACCATCTTAACACTGAGGGTTTCTTAGTTCTATAAAGGCACTTTAATGGATTTATTTTTTCCACTATTCGATAATTCTTGTGAATTGATTGTCCTTCTCTTTAAGTTCTAATATTCTACCAGTTGCTCTTTTAGATGCTTTACCATCATCATATTTATTGTATTTATCCCGAAATGCCCTGTATTTTTCTTCATAAAAACGATAATTATACCCTTTAATATCATTGATTAATTCTTCAGTTGTTTTTGATAATGGTCCGGGAAGTTCTTTTAGAATATCAAAATAAAATCCTCTAAGTTCATCACGATAGTTTTCTATATCATACATAAAAAAGAAAATAGGCCTCTTTAATATGCTATAATCAAACATAACCGAGGAATAATCTGTAATCAGCATGTCAGCAGTCAAATATAGATCTGCTATGTCTTTTTCTGGACCATATATATAAACAAAACCATCATATTCAGACCAATCAATATCTTCCATAACAATGTAATGATATTTAACTATTATTACATAATCTTTTGATAAATTTTCTTTTAATAACCCAAAATCCATAGCTGTAACAAATTTATACATGCTCTGCCTATGAAATTCATTATCTCTCCATGTTGGTGCATATAAAAGTATTTTTTTATTATGTGGAATGCCTAGATCATCTTTTAACTTGTTAATATAATTTTCATTATTATTATTGGTTAAAATATCATTTCGAGGATAGCCATATGTCCAAATCTCTTTAGATTCATCATTAAATGCAAATGCACTTTTAAATATTTGTGTTGAATATTCATTTTGTGATAGAAGGAAATCCCATTTTCTTGTATCATTATATATATTCGTTTTGTATGTTTTTATGTCCCCTTTGCCTGCCATAAATACATCATCTAAATCCATTCCAAGTTTTTTCAGTGGTGTTCCATGCCAAGTTTGGATATAATATCCCTCCTCCCTTTTAATAATATGAGAAGGATCTCTTGTATCAAATACCCATATTTTAGCTCGTGCTAGGTAATAATAATACTTCAATCTTGATCTTTTGATTTTAATTGTTGTTCCTGGAATTTCAGTTTTAGTATTCTCTAGGATCCAAACACATTTAAATTTTTTGTCAAACCCTTGTTTTACTATTTCCTCATAGATATATCTGGGATTTCCACTATAATTTCTTCCAACATTACTTTCGAAAATGATTAAATTATTATCCACAGGTAATCTTCTTAAAACTCCATATACCGGCAATATTATATGATTTTTGATAAAATTCTTTACTTCTTGTTTCATGTTTCTCACTAAGATATAATTATTGAATATTCCAGTTATCAAATCTGGTTTATTAAGATAATATAATAAGTAAATATTATCAATTTTTACCTAATTATAAGTTATTTTAAGCTTTAAATTTTTTATTTAGGTTTGAATACTTTTTCAATGATCCTTTTACTTGCATAACCATCATCTAAGTAGCAGAATCTATTATAAAATTCATCATATTTTCTTTTATACTCTTGTAAAATAATGTCAATATTTTGGATATTATTTATTACTTGTTCAGTTGTAAATAATAATGGTCCTGGAAGGTCTTTTTCCATATCAATATAGAATCCTCGTAGTTTTGAGGAATATTTTTTGTAATCATATACATAGAATAATATGGGGCGTTTTAAATTAGCAAAATCAAAAAACACTGATGAATAATCTGTTATCAATATATCCGATATAAGATATAGTTCTGCAATATCATCATAGTATGAAACATTAAATGCAAATTCTTTAAATCTTGTTAAATCTAAATTATCAGCTATAAAATAATGGGTTCTTATTAGAACAATATAATCTTCGCCTAATTCTTCTTGGAGTTTATCTAAGTTTAACTTCAGGTCAAATTTATATTGTCCCACATCATAATATTCATCATCTCGCCACGTGGGTGCATATAATATTATTTTCTTATCCAATGGTAATCCTAGATTTTCTTTAATTATATTTGAAAGTTCATTATTATTATCGTATAATATATCGTTGCGAGGATATCCATATTCTAAAACTTCCCCTGTGTATTTAAATGCGCTTCTTAAAATATTTGTTGAATATCTATTTGCAGATACTAAATAATCCCACTTACTTGCATCACTTACATAATGTTCTTTTATATTAGGTGTTGCGGAATAGATTTCATCTAAATCCAATCCTAATTTTTTAAGTGGAGTTCCATGCCATGTTGATAATACTACCTGTTCATCTCTTTTAACCAATCTACGTGGCTGCCTAAGGTTAATAACCCAATATTTTGATATTGCCATGTAATAATAGTAGGATAATGAATATCGTTTAATTTTTTTAGGGTTACCTGGAATTTTTTTATTTTTATCATTTATTATCCAAATAAATTCATAGCTATTATTATAATTTTCATATAAATATTCATAAATGTATCGAGGACTGTCATTGTAATATTGGCCTCGAAAACTCTCAAAAATAATCATATTCTTATTTATCTCTAATTTATTAAATATATTATAATAAATAGTCGTTTTAATAGTTTTAGGATTTTTACAGATTTTTTTGAGTTTTTTAATGCCTAATCTAAATTTAAGATATCTTTTTGCACTTTTTAAGTCATTACTTTGTAATGATTTTATTTCATGCTTTTGATACCATTTAATGGCTTTCGGATGAAAATAAGACGATATTTCTGATAATTTTTTAAAATGTATATGGTTTAGTTTATTATCTTTTTGTTTGCGTATTAATGGCAGAAATTTAGTTAAATAATAATCTATTATTTTTCTGTCAATTCTAATTTTTAAATCCTCTCTGTGATCTGCGAAATTTAGGGATTTAATATATGTATTAATATACTGTAATGGTTTATTATCCGGATCTTCCTGGTTTAATGAAGGTAGATTAATAGGATCATTCCTTACACGTTTAGCATAAATGGAATTTCCAACATATTTAATAGTCTTTGAATGTTCAATTACTTGTAAAATAAATGGAACATCTGAAAAATATCTTAAATCTTCATCAAAAAATATTTCATTTTCCAATATGGATTTTTTGATTAAAATATGTAAAACAGAAATATTTGAAATGTTACCTCTTTGAGGGATTACATTGTTGATATAAAGTTCATAATCTGAGCCTTTATGATATTCTATTTCCTTATCAAAAATTTTCTGGGAATAATTATTATAAAATCTTTCAATATTATAAAACGTTTTAATTTTCCTTCCACTAATACAATCTGCATTACTATTTTCTGCCATTTTAATTAGTTTATCAAGGGCATTTGGAACTAAATAGTCATCACTATCTAAAAAGTATATATATTTCCCTTCAGATAGCTTTATTCCTTCATTCCTTGCTTTACTGACTCCAATTTCTTCTTTATAGAACTTAATTTTTAATCTGATTTTTCTTTGATAGCTATTGATAATATCATCAATTTCTTCTGTTAAACCATTAATTATCAAAATAACTTCATAAGCGTCTATTTTTTGATAAGATAAACTTTTAAGACATTCTTCAAGATATTTTTTACCGTTATTAAATGGGATAATAATACTTAAAAAAAAATTCTGTTTATAAATATTTGAATTGATATCAGCAGTTTTGAAATTGTTGTGATATTTCTCAATACTGTGAAGAGGGATATTTAATTTAGTATTTTTTATATTTGACAATTTTTCACCTATTTTAATTATAAAATATTGCTAAATTGAGTATAATTTTTTTATTTTAGTAGCTGGAGGGTGTGCCATAATTAATAATTGTTGATTTAAATAACAAATCAGAGTTTGATTTTTAAAACCCATTACTAAGAGGTAACAACTATTTTTTGGGTCTCGCTCTAATAAAAAAATTTATTTAAATTTAATAATCAGTTTATAGTCCTAAAATATATTTTTTAAGATTTAATATATATATATATATCCTTTCTTTTATTTTTCAGAATTAAAAAAAGTATTAGGGTCTTAGATTTTTTATATTTCGGAAAGCTTTTGGAGGGCTGTTTTGGTGTTGTAGCCTTGTTTTGTGATGAGTTCTGCTAATAATACATTTAGTATAGTGGTTCTTTTAGCTGTTTCTAGTATATATTTGTGTAATTTCTTTAAGCTTAGTCCTAATTTGCATAATTTAAAAAAAGTCTTCGATTTTACCGCGTATGGGTTTATATTTCCCCCATTTACTTAATTTTACTATTAATTCGTTTTTTAATCGATTATAAATGGATTTTAATTGTTTTTCTGTTTTTATATTCTTAAATATTTGTAATGGGTAGGTTAATTGGCCATTTAGCTGTTTTAATTTGAAATTTTCTTTGGGAAAAATTAAGGGGATGATTTTATATTTAAAAATTCCAATTTAATAGTTTTTATAACTGTAATATCCTTTATCCAAATTATTATGTCGTTTTTTCTAATTATTCTACGTTTTTGAATGTTTTCCATTATTTTGTGGAAAATTCTGGAATTGTGTGGGGTCCCAGAATGGATAATTATAGCAACAGGAAGTCCTGATTCTTTTTCAATTACAATTATGGATTTAAAGTCCATATAAACTCCATAAGAAGAGAAATAGCTCCATTTTAAATTTCCTTTTTCTAAATATTTTTTAGAACGATTTTTACGTTTAATATTATAATCTAAATCCACAGGTGTGACATTTGCAATAAATGTTCGTTTCCCACGTCTTTTAAGTGGTTTAATTTGTATTAATATGTTGTTAACTACTTTAACGTATCTATCAGCTTTAAATCTTGAGAGAAATTCTAAAATTTGAAGTGCATCTGCTACTTCTTTTATTTCAAATAATGTTCTTAGTTTTTTATCTCGCTTTAACTCCGCAACAACAAATTCAAAAGTTTTATTGGAAAATAGAACTATTAAAACAATTTTTACAGACAAAATAATTATATTAACCTTTTTAATGTCTTTTGAAGCTATTATTGTCTTTGTTTTTCTGGAACAGATAATTTTAAATATTTCTCCCAATAATATGATTTGGGTTTTTTTTTGCCATAATTTAGATGGTGCTTCATTTTTATGGCCAAATAAATATATTAAAGCACTAATATTTAAATTTAAAGGTTTATAAGGACCATTAAACTCATAAAATAATATGGAAAATGTATTATAAAAAACACAACACATTAATAACTACAAACAACTAAAAGAAGTAAGTAAAAAGCTTCAAAAAAAGAAAATATCTAAGGCCCTGTAATTATATGAGATTTTCATTTATTAATGTGTTTTTTTCAATTTTTAAAAGCTGTTAGGTTTCTATTGATGGTTAAATTATTTAAAAAAAATAAATTGTTTATTTTCTGCTAATATTTGTTTAATTATCCTTTTAGTGATATATGTCCATTATTGGTTTTAAAAATTTTAATATTAATATTCTTATTTTTAAATGATATATCTCTAAAATTACGAATAAAAGTTTTTTCAAATAAAATAGGCATCTCTTTTAGTTTTACTTTAAAAACGTATGTGCTTCCTTTATCTAAGAAGTATTCCCATTCTAATTTATAAAGATTATTTCCAAGTTGTGTGAAATATACGATTTCATGGGATCTTCTATTTTCAACAAATATTTCCAAAGAATCTTTAATGACAACATCATTATTTACAATAAATTCTAATGCCTCTTTAGTAGGTTTTATTGTAAATGCGTTGTTTATAATTAGTGTTGCTATCGAAAGATTGTTATTAACTGTTATATGTCCATTTATATTTTTACTTTTATTTATAATGCTTCTAAAATTGTTTTTAGTTATTTTAAATATGTTATATTTGCCATTTCCATATTCTAGTCTAAACATTATATTGTATACTTCTATAGAATTTAACTGATTAGTGGGTATTATGGTTCTGAATATATTAGGTTTATTTCCATTTATATGTTCCAATTTAAAATATATCTTATTATGCTCTAATATTTCTTCAGGGGTAGTTCTACCAATGAAAATTACTTCTCCTTTTGTTATTTGGAAATGGTTCGGGATTTCAATTTTGTCAAATGTTATATAATCATCTTTAATGATAAGATCATTAAAATTAATGAACTGTCTTCTTAACGATTTTATTTCAAATATATTATCTGGTATTTTTAATTTAGAACTCCTAAAGCAGGGTAAATTTCAATAATATTTTCCATCCTTATAGATAATATCTTTTTGTTGATCAATGTCAATCTTTAATAATTTAATAAGTTCCTCTTTGTAACCGTGCAATATCAAGTATATGTACAAATTTAGAAGGATATCTAATTCATTATTATAGATATCTTCATATTTTTCAGCTTCTTGTTTTAATAATTTATAAGATCTACCAAAGAAAACTTCTTTAAATTCTGCACTATCTAAAATTCCCATTATGGGTACAAGAATTCTTCTCATTAAAATTTTAAATAATTTTCATCATAGGATGTTAATTTATCTAAGTCTATCTCATAAGAGTCAATACGGTTAATATAATTCCAAATTTCTCTTCTTTTCATACTCAGAGAAGTGTTACTTCCTGAATTCTTTGTCTCCATAAATATACACAATCCGGAATTATGGAAATTGTATCTGCGTGTATAAAACAGGTGTGTGCAAATTTTCTATCGGCATATATCATGTCTTTTGGGATTTTAATACCATATTTTGAAATTAGTCTTCTTCTAATAATTTTATTCCAATAAAATGCATCATGGAATATTGTGGGGAATTCTTTAGCACTTTTAATTGTTATTTCATTAGCCCATACAAGTCTTTCATAATCATCAATTTCATATTGATACTTTCCAATTATTAAATTTGCTTTACCTGTAACAACATCCGCATCAGTCTCTTTTGCTTTGTTATATAATTTTTCATATATGATGGTACAATATCATCATTATCAACGAGTATTATATACTCTCCTTTAGCTGCTTCAATCCCAATATTTGCCGTTACAGAGAGACCCTCATTTTCTTTTTTATTTATTATTTTAACATGAGGATATTCCATTTCATATTCTCTGCAGATGCTCAAACTATCGTCAGTACTTGCATCATTTACCAAAATAATCTCCATATTGTCTAATGTCTGATTAACAAGTGAATTTAAAAGGGGTCTCAAATATTTTTCACTATTATAGACCAACACTATTGCACTTAATTTATAATTGTTTTCAAATTTCATCTTATCCACCTATTAATAAATGCATCAACTACCTTTTTAGATGCATTACCCTGCCCAATACTACAATATTTTTCATAAAATACCTCATAAGAATCTTTAAATTCTTTTTTAATATCTTCAATATTTTCTATTGCCCAAATTAATTTATCATTATCCCTTATGATGGGACCTGGAAGATCTTCTTCCATATCAATATAAAATCCTCTTACTTCAGTTTTATATCTTTCAAAATCCGGAACAAAATATAGTATCGGATTTTTAGAATGTGCAAAGTCAAAAAATACGGAAGAATAATCAGTTATTAGAATATCTGAAATCAAAAATAGTTCATGAATATCATCATAATCTGAGAAATTATAAACAAAATCTTTAATATTCTCATTAATTTCTATTAAATTAGAAACTATATAATGTGTTTTGATTATTAAAACATACTCATCCTTAAATTTGTCATATAACTTTTTCAAATCAAGTTTCATATTGAAATAATAATTTCCATTTTCATCAACATCATCATCCCGAAATTTGGGTGCATAAAGGATGATTTTTTTATCGGTACAAATAAATTTTTCTTTTAAAGATCTTTTGAATTCATCATCTTTTGAATAAAAAATATCATTCGAAGGGTAACCTACCTCCAAAATTTTATTATTAAACTTAAATGCCCTTTTAAAAATGTTTGTTGAGTATCTGTTGGCTGAAATCAAAAAATTCCAATTTTTAGATTCCTTATTTAAATGATGCCAATTAATTTTAGGATTTTTAACTTGAATGTCAAATCCTAAACGTTTTAATGGGGTTCCATGCCATGTTTGAATATAAATACCTTTTTTTTGTTTTTGTTCAACTGGAAATGTTGAATTATTAACCCAATATTTGGCACCGGCCAGATATTTGAAATATTCTGTATTTGAGCCGTTAACTATTATTGGATTACCCGGAATTTCTAAATCCCCTTTATATGACCATACAAAGGTGTATTTATCCCCATATCCCATCTCTAACATTTTTTCATATATATATTTTGGACTATTTGAATAGCTTTGCCCATTGAAACTTTCAAAGAAAATAAGATTATTATCCATTTTTTCTTCTTTAGAAAATCTTTCGAATAAGGTTTTATGTTCGGCTCTTTCCAATAGTTCAATCCCTTTATCCTTTGCGGATATTCTAAGTTTTAAATAGCCCTTAGGAGTAGCATAATATAGATTAACCAATTTTAAATGAATTCCATCATTCAGTGTTGTTTTATCTTCAAGCACTGCTAAAAAATAATCTGTATAGGTGTTGAATTCCTTTAAAGCACTAATGTTTATCTTTTCAGTATGCAGTATAATATCTTTATTTTTCAATCGGATTGTTAGATCCCATAATGTATTGTATTAAGATACTTTTTCTCTTTTAGTAAATTCATTTTTACTTTAAAATATATTTGGCTCTTTTTCTCTTTATATTCACAATTAAATATTTTTTTATCATCAACCGTATTGGATACTGCAACTATTTCAACGGAATCATATTTTATTCCCTCAAAAAGATCTATTACTCCTTCAATTTTTAAATGATTATCCTCTGATTCAAACACAGTTATTGTATGGGTAAATAGGGCCTCAGTATATAGAAATGATAGGTTAGAATTAATAGTTTTATAAGGATCAAAGATGGTTTTTTCTTTTTTGTTTATGAGGGATTTATCTTTATTTTGTGATTCAAATAATGTTCTGTCAGTATATTTTAGTCTTCTGAACTTTACTTTTAAATATATATCAAATAACCCAAATTCTCACATATCTTCTAGTTCATATTTATATAATTCTGCTTTAGAATTTTTTATGAGTAAAGAAATTCTTTTTCCTGTTTCCCTATGTTTGATTAATATGTATTGGTTACCAAAAAAACTATTTTTTTGTAATTTGAATATGATTGAATCATCAGTTGTTTCCAATTTAACAGTATGTCCTAAAATTATTCTTTTTATTTGGTTCTTTAGATATTCTTTCAATATTCTACTCATGATGATTTAAATAATATAATCCTTTTGTTAAATTTTTTTACAATAAATTTTTTATCTGAATATTTTGAGTTAAAGTTTAATCTGTTCATTTTGTATCTTATTGATCATATTATCTAATATTTAATATTTTTAGAAATATTTATTGTGTTTAAACTTTTGGGAGATTGTAAAAAAACAATCTACTTAGTTCTTATATGAATTAAATTTTTTATATTAATTATAAAAATTATTTAAATATTTTTAGTTTTAACGAATTAATATACTATCTAAAACTGTGGGATTTTTGAAATTTCTATTTTTGAAATTTATCTTTTATATTCTTCTTTTAAATGATTATTTTTTGGAATATGAACCTAAAAGTATACATAATAACTCAGAACATGATATTTTTTATACCCTTGCAAAAAACGTTTTAATCAAGCGTTAATTTATTTACCCAAAATTATAAATTTCCCATTTTTGTGGATATTTGTCAGAATATATTAAAGCTAGTTTAAAATAATTATAACATATCTATAACGTGGAATAAATGATTTAATAACAAAAAATTCTAAGTTTTCCGGAATACATAATAATACAAATATTTTCAACAATCACTAATTTTACATATAATACTATCTACTTTGAGTTTATATTCTCTCAAGCGAATGTGATTTAGAAATAATTGAAATAAAAGATAATTTGAATATAAAAAGGAAACATGCTGAAGCCAATTTACATATTAAACTCTTGAATTATCTTATGGGCGTATTGCCAGTCATTTTTATCGTCAATTTCTGTCCATTTTAACCCGTCTGTGTAAAAATACTCTATATTAGATTTTTTGCTCAAATCACTATATGCTAAATCATAATAATTTTGAACATTTTCAACTATTAAATCTTCTAAAATTGAATTAAACAATGGTAAATCTCTTTGAGCTACTTTTGAAATCCCTATAAATTCTCCAGAAGCACTGCTAATATCTATATCCTTTCCAATTTCTATTATTATACCCTTTTCAATTCGAAGTTTAAAAGATTCTTCATTTAACTCTTTATAATTATCCACAACAAGTGCTGTTTCATTAATATTAAGAAGACCTGAAATTATACCTTCATCAACAACATTATCCCCATTTATTATTATAATATCCTCATCTAATTTACTGGTTGCTAAATTAACAGAATAAGAAGTATTTGTTTGTGAATATTTTTTATTTTCAACAAAATCAATATTAATAGGATATTTTTCTTTTAAATAATTAATTTTCTCAATAACCCTTTCTTTTTTATGGCCTACAACTATAATAAATTCATTAATATTATTATTAACAAAATTTATCATCATCCTTTCCATTAAACTTATACCACCTATTTCAAGTAATGGTTTAGGAATATCTTTAGTTAAAGGCATTAATCTAGTGCCTGTTCCAGCTGCTAATATTATTACTTTCATTAATTCACCTGTAAATATTAATCCATTATTCTACTGTCATCATAGACCATTAAATATATTTTTTATTCCATTTCATTCCATAAATTGTTAAAAGCTATTTTTGGAGGGGTGAGGTTCATCATAACATCAAATACAAAGTTAATTATTGTACTGTTTACTGAACTTTTATCACATACTGCTTTTATGGCATTGATTGAGTTTTTACCCTCAAATATAATTCCTGATGCTTTTTCATCAACCACTATCCTTTGACCATATAACATTCCCAAAGTATGGTTTCTGCTTTCTCGGGATGTGGCAGTTAAAACTAAATCACCAAATCCACAATAATCATCTACAGTTTCTCTTTTTCCACCAATACCCTTAATTATGTCCTTAGTTTCATTATATCCTTTTGTTAAAACCGCATATCGGGCATTGTCATTTAAACTCATTCCTTCACAAATACCATAAGCTATTGCATTAATATTTTTAATTACACCACAATATTCTGTTCCAATAACATCATTATTTATTTTAACCTTGAATTTATCGGTGGTTAAAATTTTTTTAACTATTTCCAGATGTTTTGGATTATCTGAAGCTATATTTGCTATTGTAAAAAGTGATAATGCAATTTCAAATGCAAAGTTAGGTCCAGAGAAAATAATAGGAGATATATTAAAATACTCCTTTATAATTTCGCTCATGGTCTTTAAAGAAGGATATTCTATACCTTTAGCTGTGCTTACAACGATACAATCATCATTTATATAATTAGAAAATTTTTTTAATACACCTCTAATTCCAGATGAAGGTACACAGAAAAATACAATATCACATTCAGCTATATGATCGTAATTATTGACTGGAATTATGTTAGTAGCTAATTTTAAATTTGGATAATACTCGATATTGTAACCAGTCTTAATTATTTCATCAACAACTTCTTTTCTTCTTGCATGGAGATAAACAGTATCTACATTAACAGAGATAAGTTGTGCAATGGCGGTTCCTAACCCTCCAGCACCAATAACTGAAACTTTTAAACTCAATAAATCACCCCAAAAAATTATGTAACAAATATCTATAATGGTAAATATTTTAAAAATATTATAAAATATTATGAAATATCAATGCATATATTTATCCATATTTGTATAAAATATCCAATAATATGTTGATTATAAAACTTAATGTATGGAGTTATATTTAAGTTAATTATATAAATAAAATTTCCTGTTTCATTTATTGACTAATCCAAATTAGATACTAAAAATATGTTACATTATATATTATTGTATTTAGTTTAAACATATAATGTTACAAACATTTTTAATTAATTAATTTCTGGAATTTATTTATAAAAAAAAATTATATTAATTTAAAAGGAAATTTTTAGATGACACCTCCAAAAATCTCAATAATCATTCCTAATTTTAATGGTGTAAATTTACTTAAAGAATGTGTTAATTCTATTCAGAAACAAAATTTTATATTTTATGAAGTTATAATTGTAGATAATGCATCAAAAGATAATAGTATAGAATATATTAAAGATAATTATCCTGAATTTAGATTAATTTTAAATAAAAAAAATTTAGGATTTGCTGCTGCTGTTAATCAAGGAATAAAAGTATCAAAGGCAGAATATATTATTCTTCTAAATAATGATGTTGTATTGGAAATGGATTATATTTCAAATTTATTAAATTGTATTAAAATGGATGAAAATATTTTTTCTGTTTCATCAAAGATGATCCAATATTATGATCCAAGTAAAATAGATGATGCAGGAGATGAATACACACTTTTTGGTTGGACTGAAAAAGTTGGAAATAACAAAGCTCCTGAGACATATAATAAGGAATATGAAATTTTTAGTGCATGTGCTGGTGCTGCTATTTATAGAAAAAAAGTATTTAATGAAATAGGACTTTTTGATGAACAATTCTTTGCATATATGGAAGATGTGGATATAGGTTATAGATCAAGAATTTATGGATATAAAAATTTATACTGCCCCAATGCTGTTGTATATCACAGAGGCAGCAGTACAACTGGTAGTAAATATAATAGGTTTAAAATAAAGTTAGCTGCAAGAAACAATATTTATGTTCCATACAAAAACATGCCATTACCACAACTAATTTTTAATTCAATATTTCTAATATTTGGTTTTCTTATAAAATATTTTTTCTTCCTTAAAAAAGGGCATGGTAATGATTATATATCTGGATTAAAGGATGGTTTAACTTCTTTAGAGAAAGTTAATAAAATAAAATATGACAATACCCGGTTTAAAAATTATATAACAATAGAATGGTTACTTATAAAAAATATAGTAAAAATAATATTTAAATAATCTTTAAAATTTTTTTTTAGGTTAATTTTTATAGCAAAAGGTTTATTTTTAGATTAAATCAAAGAGAAGAATGTATAATAAAAATTATAAAAATAATATTTGAATTAAAATAAAACATAGTTAAAAATTCAGCTTTTAGATTTAACCCTAAAAATAAAAATGGAAATAGGAGAAATAGAAATTGGATTTATCCATAATCATCGTAAACTATCAAACATACGATTTAACAAAAAATACCATAAAATCTATTACAGAACATACACAACCATTTGAATATGATATTTATGTGGTGGATAATGGATCTAAAGATGGTAGTATTGAAAAGTTAAAAAAAGACTTTAACAATGAATCTGAAACTGGTTTGATTAAATTCATTAGAAACAAAGAAAATAAAGGTTTTGCATATGCAAATAATATTGCACTTAAAAAAATATCTGCACAATACGTGCTTTTATTAAATTCAGATACAATTGTTTTGGATAATTGTCTTGAAAAATCATTGAATTATATGGAAACATATAAATATGTTGGAGTTCTTGGATGTAAAGTATTATTACCAGATAATAGTTTAGATAAAGCATGTCGAAGGAGTTTTCCAGATTTTAATGTATCATTTTATAGGATGTCTGGTATTGCACATTTATTCCCTAAAAGTGAACAATTCGGAAGATATAATCTAACATATCTTGATGAAAATGATACCTATGAAGTGGATTGTGTTATGGGTGCTTTCATGATGGTAAGATCCGAAACTATTAAAGAAGTGGGTTTGTTAGATGAAACATTTTTCATGTATGGGGAAGATATTGATTGGTGCTACCGTATTAAATCTGCTAATTGGAAAATAGTTTATTTCAGTGATGCGCAAATTATCCATTATAAAGGTGCAAGTAGTGATAAAACAAAAAATATAGGACTTATATATGAATTTTACAGAGCAATGTACATCTTTTATAATAAACATTATAAGGACAGTTATCTCTGGATTACTACTGCAGCCACATACTTGGGGATTTTTGGACTATTAGGATTTAAATTATTTAAAAATTATATTAAAAGATAGATAAAAAAAAATAATAATAATAAGTGTTAAAAATATTCTAGGGGGTGTGTACAAATGATAAGGGAAAATCAAAGATTTTTAAATATTTTACAAATTGTTCTTGATATCTTTGTATTAATATTTGCTTTGTGTCTTGCATGGTATATACGTGCTGAAAGTGAGCTTGTTGGTCCTGGTGGTGGTACATTAGGACTAACAGACTATGCTACATCATTATTATTTATTATAGTGGTTTATATTATACTTAACTACTTTTTTGGTTTGTACACCCCACATAGAACTGATAGTATTAGTTCTGAGGTTAAACAGATATTTAAAGTTAATTTTATAGGATTATTAATACTTATCACGACTTTATTTATAATTAAATTTTTTGATTATTCCAGGTTTTTACTTGCTTTTTTTGCTATTTTTAGCACTATTTTTATGTGTATTGAAAGAATTAGCTTAAGAATTATGTTACGAACAATGCGTGCTAAAGGTTTTAATGTTAAGCATATATTAGTTATAGGTGCTGGTGAACTTGGTGAAAGGTTTGCTAAAAAAATTAATAAAAATTTTTATATAGGTTATAATATAATCGGATTTTTAGATGATAACATTGCTATAGGTCAAAAAGTTGGTGATTCCAAAGTAATAGGGACTATTAAAGATTTAGAACATATTATTTTAACAAAACCTATTGATATGGCAATTATAACAATATCAGCTCGGCACCATATACTTATTGAAAATATTGTTAACACACTTGAAAAGCACGGAGTTAAAGCAGAGATAGTACCGGATTTTTATATGTATTTCACTGCAAAGCCTTATATTGATATGATTGATGATATTCCTATTATTAACATACGTTATGTTCCATTAGACAATAACTTAAACAAATTTCTTAAGAGAGTTTCAGATATTATTCTTGCAATCCTTGGAATAATTGTATCCTCACCAATACTTATTATCACAGCTATTATTATAAAAATCACAAGTCCAGGTCCTGTTATTTATAAACAAAAAAGGATTGGTTGTAACAGGAAAGAATTTGATATATATAAGTTCCGTAGTATGAAGGTTCAAAAGAAGGAAGAATATCGTTGGACACAAAAGAATGATCCAAGAAAAACTAAATTCGGTTCTTTTATTCGTAAAACTAATATTGATGAATTACCTCAATTTTTTAATATATTAAAGGGAGATATGAGTTTAATAGGCCCAAGACCTGAACGTCCATTTTTTGTTGATAAATTCAGAGATGAAATACCTAAATATATGATAAAACATCATGTAAGGCCTGGAATGACTGGTTATGCTCAAATAAATGGTTACAGAGGCAATACCTCCATAAAAAAGAGGATAGACCATGATATATTCTATGTTGAAAATTGGAATTTCCTAATGGATGTGAAAATATTTTTCAAAACCTTCCGTAATTTCTTTAAAAATGCATATTAACTTTAATAAAAAAAAATATAATTTCCTTAAAATCATTGCAAAATTCTTTAATTTAATATCTTAATATTAACATTATATTATTTTTTTTATATTATTTCTTTTTTTTAATATGGTATTTAAAAAGTGGAATATTACCTCTTCTAGTTACATCTTAAATAATAAATGATTTATTGTGTTTTAATTAAGAAATAATTTAGATAATTTATTTTATTTGTATTTCAGGTATTTTATTTAAGTTTTTTTTATCATATGCTAATAATTTGTATTTGTAAACAGATTAAATAAATGTGATTAAAGAATATACTGTTTAAAATGACGCTATTTGTTAAAAATATCAACTGAACAACCTTATCCATAATATGTTGTTTAAATAAGAATTTAAAAGGTCTTAAATTAAAAAAAGAGCCCTATAACCGCCTTTTTTTTAAAATAAAACCAAAAAATATATAAGTGATGATCAAGTGATCCTAATTTAATGTTTGATACTATCAAATATTCAGCTATTTGATGTTTATCAAACGTGGAGGCGGTATAATTAATAGAAAATTGTTATTATCAATAATATTATTATTAGGATTAACACTAGTTTTAAATTCAAACAATGCAATAGCAGCAAATCTTACAGGTAACATCGCACCTAAAGTAACAGTTGCAAACCCAGCAGACCATTCAATTATATTAAAAAGCCAAACAATTAAAGTTTACTTTAATGAACCAGTAAAAGCTGGAAGTATGTCAATATTACTTAAAAATAGTGCAGGTAAAGTTATTAAAACAAGAAATAGTATAAGTAGCAAAACAGTAACTATTTACCCATTAACTGCATTAACTACAGGTTTTAAATATTATATTACATTTAACACAGGAAGTGTAAAAAGTCTGACAGGCATAAATAATTCCAAATATTCAAGTAGTTTTACAGTATCTCCATTAACATTGGCCCAGATGAAAAGTGGTATTTCAAGAGCACAACAATTTTATAACACCCACCAAAGATTACCAAAATATGTTAGTTATGGCTCTAAAAAGATACCTATAGCAACATTTCAGAAAATTATAGCAACACAAGGATTAAAAATAAAAACCAACACCCCAATCCCATTTTAGATCATAATAGGCCTGTTTATATTACAAGTGATAATATATTAAGCAAAACTAAGGATAATAATAGGATAAACAATATTATACAACGATTAAAAGCAGCAGGAATAAAAGCATAATATGGGTGTAGGGCTTAATAATCATGTTAAAGTTCTACAATCAAGTAGAGTTCCGAAAAATGCATTGATAGTTAATATATATGGCGGAGCCTGTGCAGGTACATTAAAAGAAATGGGTGGATCATGGTATAAAGCTGTAAAAGGCACTAGGGAGGTGTTCTCTGTTTTCCTGCCACCTTCTACAGATATAACAAATTTAGCCTTTTTACCAAGATCACATGATGATAATTTCAGTCCAAAATCATTTAAAGGCCTGGCACATCCTGATATTTACTTAAAATCCCATGGTTATAGTTATATATATTCTGGAAGTATAGCAGAAATTGTAAAAGCAATACTTTCCCAAGCAATAAATTAATTATATAAATAATTTAGAATATAAAATCTAATAAACATTCTAAAATTTTATATTTTTTTAATTTTATCCCCAAATTTCAGGATAACATTATCTTCTAATAATAAAGAATATAATTGATATGATTATCTAGGGTCTTTTTGTTAATTACAGTTAATGCAAAGACATTATACTATTATTCTTTGAAATCATTTTATCCCTGTTGCAGATTTATGTATTTATTATTGCTATGAAACATTTCATTTTGTCATATATTACAACTTATTTTAAACTTTAATATTTTTAATACATCTATTTAAATAAATAAAAAAAATTAAAATTAATAGAAGATAATATATTGGTATAAATTTAAAGAGCAGTTAAAGTATAAATCTAATGGATATTACAAACGTTATGGTTGTTAATGAAAAATTTTACATCTAAAACTCATAATAACTACAGATATATTACATAAAGCTTAGATTTAAATATTCGACAATTAACTTGTCCTAAATATAATATATAACATAATATGGAGGGTAAATACCGAATATAATATTCTAACCACCGAAATTACATAGGCTCGCCTTTAATAAAAAGTAACCCCAATTTATTGAGTTAGGTATCTCTGAAATCTACAAGTTAAAATGGTTCAAATATCCGTTTATCTACCATTATAGAATATAACTGTAGCATAGAAGAATGTATAATAAAAGCTTTGATAAGATTATATTAAAACTAAAGTTACGGTATTAATGGAATTATTTGTATTGAAAATATAATATTATTTTTATATTTAGTTTTAATAGCATTATAATACATAATTTATTTATTATTATAGTTCTTGTATCATATTGTTATCTAGATTTTTATAAAAGGATAATAGATTATTCTAAAAAATAAAAAAAATAAGGTTAATATTTTCTATCCAAATATTTTTTTTTTAGTAGGATCTTATTGCCTCTTTAAATATTTGCTCTGCTATTTCTGTTATATTTCCATCTTGTCGGTACATATAACGATATCCATTAGATAGTAATATCTGAGCAGGATAGTTAATTCCATCTCTTTCCTTAAACTTGGTGGGATATATTGTTCCATTTACATATCCTTCTCCATAATCAAATATACCATTTTTATTTACATCATCAAAGGTTGGGAATGCACCAGAAATATGACTTCCATATACTGGTGTGAAATTATCATCATGTGCACGTCCTAAAAATTTAATTTTACCAATATCAATATTTGTATTTATCCAAACAGAAAATACAGCCCTATCCCCTTTATAATATTTATAATAGGATTTTGTCATTTCCCATATTGTACCTGCACAAGCCCCACCATATAGATCAACTATTAAAGCATTTTTAGGTACTGTTTTATTTTTTAGTATTTGATAATGTGAATTGGGTCCCCAATCATAATTAACAGCATATAACCCCATACCTCTTAACGCTGCTGCTATAGCATCTACACGGGCATTATCCATTTTTTCATTAAAAATACCGTCACTTGTAATATAAACTGGTCTGGCATTTACAATAAGAGTTTTTGTTGATGCAGCTTTATAATTGTTAGATCTTTTAGAGTCATTTACAAGTTTATCTCCATCTACAGAGACAATTATATTATAATTATCTGATGGAATGTTTAGTGGTATTAATAATTTAGTGTTTTGACTATTACTTGCTCCTGCAGCAAGAGAACTAATATATCTCTGTCCAATATATAGTGTACTGCTACTTTTTAGATAATATCTTACATAGAATCCGGTTGCTGCTGTGTTACCCTGATTTTTAATGGTGTTTGGTATGGTTATTGTATTTCCTTTAACCCAACGTGTCGGTGCTGTGACTTTTGTTACTGTTAAATCTATTATTTTAGTGTTAATTTTTAATCCCTGAGTTTTTAAAATTTTCATAAATTTTGTTATTGACATTTTCTTTTTTCCAAAATACACATAACTTGGAAAATGTAAATTGTTATTATAGAATGATTGTACCTGGTTAAATCCTGATTTTATTTGTGTTAATGTAATTGGAGATACTGTAAAAGTAGTTGAATATTTGGAATTTTTCATTCCCACTATATCTTTCACACTTCCAGGGTAAAGTATAAGATTATATTTAATTCCTATTGGCAAAGGTTTTAATGGAATAATGGTAAGTATTTTTTTGTTAATAATTTTTTTAATAGGAATTGTTTTCCCTACACTATTTTTAAGTGTTATTACCATGTTTCCGGCTTTAATAGGTTTATTAAAATAAACTTTAATTGATGGACTTTTTAATATAACTGAATTATTTGCAGGATATGCAGCTGTTATTTTAGGTGCTGCATTACCTGTAAGATCTGCTGCTAATAATGTATTGGAATTTAAAACCAATACTATTCCAACTATTAATACTAATGTAAATATCAATTTCCTAATTAATTGTCTATTAATAATAAAACCCCCACGTTGTTTTCACAACAAAAAAAAATATATTACAATTTTTGTTTATGGTAAAATATAATTTAAATTTATTATTATAACATTTAAATAATTTTTGGTATAATCAATTATTATTTTTTATATAATAGAGGTAAAAAGAATATCTTTTTATAATATTTTTTTTTTATTCTTATTATTATTTACATATTAAAGAATAAGGGAATTTTCATCCAATTGGTTAAAAATAGAATATAAGAAAAATAAACTTATTAACAACATTTATAGATGGATAAATAGAAAATATTTTATAAAATAATGGTTAATGATTAAAAATTTTTTTTTTATCTACATAATTTTATTTAACAATTCAAAGCTGTTACCTGTTTTTTTTGTTTGATATTCTAATCATACAATTATATATTTTATAATAAAAGAATATTAATTAAATCATATAGTTTTGATAATATAATCTCCTTTAAATTAAGGGTTTTACTCCCAGTTACTAAATCTAAGTTTTATATATAATATTGAAATATTATGGAAAATAGCGGTGTAAAAATGAGTTGGAATGATAAAAATGTATTAATAACAGGAGCCGATGGATTTGTTGGTTCATATCTTGCAGAAGAACTTCTTAAACATGGGGCAAATGTTTATGGGTTAATACAAAAAGGAACAGGAAATTTATATTCTTATAACTTAACCTATCATGGTATAGAAGATAAAATTAAACTTATTAAAGGTGATTTAACTGACATTACATCTCTTGCCAATGCATTAGATAAATCAGAACCTGATTATCTTTTTCATCTGGCTGCACAATCATTTATACCGGCCTCATTTAAAAATCCCCTTGAAACACAGCTGATTAATGGTATAGGTACAATAAATTTGCTTGATACAATTAGGATAAAAGAATATAATCCTAAAATAGTTTTTGCAGCTTCAAGTGAAGAATATGGATTAGTAATAACTTCAAAAGAACAATATGAAAAGTTAAAACAAAATTATGGAACTATTTTCCAAAAACCTCTGCAAATTTCAGAACTTCCAATTAAAGAAACCAATCCACTTAGACCTATGTCTCCATATGCCATAAGCAAAGTTTATGGAGATTTCCTTATGAGAAATTATTACAATTCATTTGGTATGGATACTGTTGTTTCACGGGCATTTAACCATGAAGGAGCAGGAAGAGGTCTTATGTTTGTAACATCTGTTATTACAAATCAGGTTGCCAAACTCAAATCTGGACATGTAAACCATATAAAAATAGGAAATATTAATTCATTTAAAGACTGGTCCCATGTAAAAGATATTATTAAAGGTTATATGAAACTGGCTATAGATGGTAAATCTGGTGATGTTTACAACCAAGGCTCCATGAGAACAAATTCTGTTTTAAGTTACATACTTCTAAGTTTAGAAAAAGCAGGATATAATATTAATTTAATGGAAACATTTAACAGTGCCAAAAAAATAGCTTATCCAACTGAAATTGATAAAACCCCCATATTTGGAGTTAAATTCGAAAAAACCAAAATAGATAAGATAATGCTCTTAGAAGGATTGGAATATACACTAAAAGATAAAGGAATCATATTACATACTGATAAAGGAATAGTTAAAATAGAATTTGATCCTGAACGATTTAGACCTGCTGAAGTTCCAATAATGCTTTCAGACACCAGAAAGATACAGAATATAGGTTTTAAAACAGAATATTCCCTTAAAAATATAATAAATGATCAGTTAAATTACTTTGTATAAAACCTAAAAAAAACAGGTTAATGATGAAAATAAAAATATTTATATTGAGTTCTGGAGATTATGGTACTAGAATAATCAATAACATTGCCAATAAAGGGTTTGGATCAGCCATAGTAGGTTTACATGAATTTCCAGAAGATTTACCTGATTTTATTGATGATTATAATAAATACATACCAGAAAATCTTCCAAAATGTGATCTTATACTTTCACTAAGACTTAAAGGTGATATCAATATGATATTACCAGAACTAGCTTCTAAAACAGGGGCTAAATCTGCAATAATAGAAATACATGATCCTAAACAGCTACCTATGGGGCTTCAAAAAGATATAGAAACATCTTCAAATGGATTAAATATAGTTTTTGAAAAACCATTCTGTTCCCTTAGCTTGGTAGGGGATAAAGTAATTGATGAATTTGCAAAGTATTTTGGAAAACCTAAAATTGAAATTAAAGGTGAAAAATATATTAAAAAAATAAATGTTATTACAGGAGCTCCCTGCGGATCCACATGGTATGTTGCAGAACAGTTAAAAGGATTTCCATTAGAAGAAGCAGAATTAGAATCCGGAAACAAGATCCATAACTATCCATGTATTGCATCCATGACAATAGATCCCATTATAGGAGATACACTATGACATCTAGCAGGTTATAAAATTAAAGAAACAATTAAGAAAGGATTAGGTTTCACATCTAAAACCGCTGTAGTTAATGAATCATTATGTATGGGTGGTGAAGGATGTGAACATATTTGTATGGATGTATGCCCTAATATTAAAATAGGAGACAAAACCATTAAAATAAAAGATAATGGAAAAACTAATATAAACCCTGTATCATGTGGTTGTTGTGAAATATGTGTCCGTACATGTCCTTATAGTGCAATTAAAATAGTTGGAAAAAAGGTTAAACTTTAGAATTAAAAAATTTTTATAAAAAAAAGAAAAAAATAGATGGGTGATGAAATGTATGGAAAGGTAATCTTTATAGGCGGAGGTCCAGGTGACCCTGAACTTCTAACATTAAAAGCTTATAAGGAAATAAAAAGGGCAGATATTATTATATATGCAGGTTCACTTGTTAATCGTGATGTTTTAAACTGTTCTAAAAAAGGATGTATAATTAAAAACAGTGCAAATATGAATTTAGATGAAATAATGGATCTTATGGAAAAAAGTGTTAAAAATGGGAAAACCGTAGCAAGAGTACATACTGGGGATCCTGCCATCTATGGTGCTATAGGTGAACAAATACAAATCTTAAAACATAGAAATATAAGATTTGAAATAATACCAGGTGTAAGTTCATTTTTTGCAGTAGCAGCAGCCCTTCAAAAAGAATTAACACTTCCTGAAGTGTCCCAAACTGTTATTATCACCCGACCTGAAGGTAGAACTCCTAAACCATCTTCTGAGGCCATCTCAAAATTAGCTGAACATCAAGCTACCATGTGTATATTTCTAGGTGTGCAAATGATAGAAAATGTTGTAAATGATCTTTTAACCTATTACAAACCAACAACTCCTGTTGCAGTTGTTCAAAAAGCTTCATGGCCTGATGAAAAGATTGTTCAAGGAACATTAAATAATATTTCTAATAAAGTTCATAAATCTGGAATTACAAAAACTGCTATGATAATTGTTGGTGATGTACTAGACACTGATGAAATTAAACCATCTAAACTTTATGATAAAAAATTCACACATGAATATAGAAAAGGCCTATAAAATTATAATCTAAAAAAATTGAAGATTTTTTTTATATACACACTATATCCTATTCTATTTTATACCCCTCCCTACTTTTTTTTGAGTGAATTATTATTATAGTTATTTTAAATTATATCTGTAATTGGATTTTTTATAATTTAAATAGGGGATTTTTAAGAAAGGATAATAATTAATTTGTATATATAATGTGTTTGATAATTTCTAAAAAAAAATAATAGTAAGGGATGGTTTTATATAAAAATAATAAGTTATAGAAGTTCTTCCCTTAAATCTATGGTATCTACAAGATCCGGTCCTGTGGATATTATTTTTACAGG
>JAQVTJ010000014.1 GCA_028700095.1 Methanobacterium sp.
AATTTAGGGCTTAAATCATCATTAGTATCTGCAGTTGGTAATGATTTTATAGGATCAAAATATGAGAATAAATTAAAAAAACTCAATATTAACATGGAAAATATGATAGTTATTGAAGATGAAAAAACCCCAACTGCATTTGTTCTAACAAATTCCAATCATGACCAGATAAGCTATTTTTATTGGGGTGCAGCATCTCAATTTAAAAATTCAAAACCTCCTATAAAAGCAATTGAATCTGTTAAAGCTGTACATCTTGCAACAGGAGATCCTGGTTTTAATATAAAATCTGGAAAAGTAGCTAATGAATTAGGAAAACTCATATCCTTTGACCCAGGACAAGATCTTCATATGTATTCCAAAAATAAACTTGAACAAGTATTAAAAATATGTAATATATTATTTGGAAATCATCATGAAATACAAAAAATACAAGAAATTATGAATATGACAATAGATGATTTAATAAATTTCGGACCTGATATTGTTGTTACAACACACGGAGAAAATGGAAGTTCAATATATACTGATAATGAAATAAAAATAGATGCCATAAAAAGAGATAGTGTTGATCCCACTGGTGCAGGTGATTCTTATCGTGCAGGATTTTTAAATGCATATTTAAAGGGAGAAGATTTGGAAACCTGTGGTAAATTTGCTTCGTCAGTTGCATCATTTATTGTTGAAGCTCAAGGATGTCAAACTAATATACCCAATGAAAAAATGGTTAGAAATCGGATGAAAATAATGTTGGAATAGTTTTAATTTATATAGAATAAATTATATTTCATATTATTTTAAAAAAAATCAAATAGAAATTATAGTAAAATATGAAAAGACTAAGTTAATAGTATTATTTGACATAAAAGAATCCTTGGTTTTTGTATTTCAAATAAATTTTTAATAAGAACCTATTTTTTATGTTGTGTATAAATTAAAATTATAAATTTTAAGTTGAAGCTAATTTTAAATTAAGCTTTTTAGAATGGTTTTAATATTTTAAGATTAACAAGTGAAACTCTTGTAAGCATATAATATATAAAAAAAAATGTAAATGGTGAAATCCTATGACACAAATGGATGATGCAAGAAAGGGCATAATTACAGAACAAATGAAAGCAGTTGCAGAAATTGAAAATGTTAATGAAGAATTTATCAGAAAATCTGTTGCTCAGGGAACAATAGCAATTCCCAACAATGTTGGTAGAGATGTTAAGCCTGTGGGCATTGGAGCAGGTTTAAGAACTAAGGTAAATGCTACCATTGGAACATCCACTGATATTAATGATATGGAGATGGAAGTTAAAAAAGCTAAGGTAGCTATGGAAAACAATGCAGACACCCTTATGGAGCTTAGTGTTGGAGGAGATTTAGATGCCATAAGAAGAAAAATACTAAGCATATCTAATCTGCCAGTTGGAAGTGTACCTCTTTATCAGGCCTCTATTGAATGTATACGGGAACATGGGGCTGCAATATATATGGATGAAGATGCTGTTTTTAAAACCATAGAAAAACAGGCTAAAGATGGTATAGATTTCATGGCAATACATTGTTCTGTTAATAAAGAAACACTTAAAAGACTTAAAAGACAAGGACGTGAAGGTGGGCTTGTAAGTCGTGGCGGAGCATTTATGTCTGCATGGATGGTTCACAACCAAGTTGAAAATCCATTATATAAAAATTATGAATATGTACTTGATATTGCTAAGGAATATGATTTTGTTATAAGCCTTGCTAATGGTATGAGAGCAGGTGCAATAGAAGATTCAACTGACAGGGCACAAGTCCAAGAATTAATTATACTTGGTGAACTGGTTGACAGAGCAAGGGAAAGAGGAGTTCAAACAATTGTAGAAGGACCAGGACATATTCCTTTAAAGGAAATAGCAACCAATGTTATGGTACAGAAAAAATTATGTAACAATGCACCATTTTACATGTTAGGACCCATAGTAACAGATATTGCACCTGCCTATGATCATATAGTATCTTCAATAGGTGCTGCACAGTCAGCTTCTGCAGGAGCAGATTTCATATGTTATGTTACACCTGCTGAACATCTTGCACTACCAGGACCTGAAGATGTTAAAGAAGGATTAATAGCCAGTAGAATTGGAGCTTATGTAGGTGATATGGCTAAAGGAATACATAACGGTGAATTAGATCTGGTTATGGCAAATGCTCGTAAAAAACTAGATTGGGAAGGCCAATATTCAGCAGCGATCTGTCCAGCAGATGCAAGAGCAATTAGAGATGCTAAACCTCCAGAAGATCCTGATACTTGTACAATGTGCGGTAGTTATTGTGCTGTTAAACTGGTTAATGAATGGTTGGATGATGCTAGTCAGGATGTATTTGACTAAAAAAAAAAATATATCCCTTTTTTTAAAAATATCACACCCTTACATAAGATATTTCCTTTTTTTAAATTTAAAAAAAAATCAACTCTATCTATCTTTTTTTATGTGGGGAGGGAAATTTTTTTTTTTATAAAAAAATTTTTTATTTAATTATTTTTTAGTAAAATAGTAAAAACCCATGGTATTATTTTAATTAAAATATAATATAAATCCAATAGAAAGATTTGTTTAAAAATAATATATTTCTAAAATCTGTTAAATTATCATTTTATTATAAAAATAGAATTAAATATGTGTCAAAAATATGTAATAAATTAAAATTTCTATAAAAATCTATTTGAATTACTATTGAAAGGTGATGTATAATTGAAACATTGGATCACAAGGATTGCAGATAAATTAAATGAAAAAGAAATACCAGAGCATGTGGTTGCTAGTGGTACATCCATATCAGGATCTATACATATTGGAAATTCATGTGACATATTCATAGCCAATGCTGTTGCAAAGGCTCTTAAAAAAATGGATACTAAATCTAAGACTATTTGGATTGCAGATGATCATGATCCATTACGAAAGGTTCCTTTCCCTCTTCCAGAGTCCTATGAAAAATATTTGGGCATACCATATTCTCAAATACCCTGTCCAGAAGGGTGTTGTTCTAATTTTGTTGAACATTTTGAAAAACCTCTTTTAAACATACTTGAAAAATTTGGAATAGAATTGGAAGTTTATTCTGGAGCCCAAATGTATAAAGAAGGACTTTATAATGAATACATCAGAACAGCTCTTGAAAAAGCATCAGAAATCCGGGAAATATTCAACAAATTTAGGGAACATCCTTTAAAAGAAAATTGGCTTCCATATAATCCTATATGTCATGAATGTGGTCGTGTGAATACAACTTATGCCCATAGTTATAATGGAGATATTGTGTTTTACAGTTGTAAATGTGGATATAAAGGAGAGATGGATATAAAAACCGGCCATGGGAAATTAACATGGCGTGTTGAATGGGCTGCTAGATGGAAAATATTTAAAATAACATGCGAACCCTTTGGAAAGGACCATGCTGCAAGTGGAGGTTCATATGATGTGAGTAAAATCATATCAGAAGATATTTATGGTTATGAAGCACCATATCCTGTACCATATGAATGGATAACACTTAAAGGAGAAGCAATGTCCAAATCCCATGGAGTGTTTTTCACACCAGAACAATGGCTTGAAATAGCTGAACCAGAAACTTTGAATTATTTTATATTCAGAAGCAAACCATTAAAACATAAAGATTTCAATCCTTCAATGCCATTTTTAGATTTTATTGAACAATATGATCGTGTTGAACGTATCTATTATGGTGTAGAAGAAGCATCTTCAGATAAAGAAGAACAGAAACTTAAAAAAATATATGAAGCATCACAAACCAAAATTTCACCATACATACCATTTCATCCATCCTATAGATTTTTGACTGTTGCATATCAAATAGCAGGCAATGATCCAGAGAAGGTTTATGAGATATTAAAGAAAAATTCACAACTCTCAAAATCCATGGAAGAAAAAAGTTTTGCAGAGCTTGATATTGTTGATATTGAAAAATTAGAAACACGAATAAATCATGCTAAAAATTGGCTTGAAATATATGCACCTGAATTTGTAAAATTCCAGGTATTAAAAAAGCTTCCAAGGGTTGAAATTAATGATGAACAGAAAGAATTTCTGTTAAAGGTTTCGGATCTTCTTGAAAATGGTAATTATAATTCAGAGGAATTTCATGATGCATTATATACCATTATTCATGATTTGGAAATGAAACCACAAAAGGCTTTCCAAGCCATTTATAAAGTTATGACCGGGAAAAAACAAGGTCCTAGAGCAGCATCATTTGTTTTATCAATAGATAAGGATATTGTTATTAAAAGATTTAGATTAGAAGAATAAAAAAAATATATGGGATAAAAAAAAATGCAAATTAAAATCATTGAAAAAGATACTCTAAATCCAGTGGGGGATATGGATAAAGTTAAACTAGAATTAAATCCTATTCCCCATGATTTTGAATGTGTTTCATTGGTAGATAACACAAAACCTGGAGCAGATATTATTTTATTATCCTTGGCAGAAAACCTTGGTAATAGAAAATTTATTAATATAAAAAAGCCTGCAGGAGCTCCTGCAACAGTTAAACAATTAGAAACAGCTGCTAAGGGTGAAATTGCATTACTTGCTCTTGGAGATTGTGGTTCATGTTCTAGTTGGGTTATTCTTGATGCTATACGTCTTGAAAGAATGGGAATTCCAACTATTTCAATATGTTCAGAAAAATTCTTAAAATTCGCATCTGAACTTGCGAAATCTCATGGTGCAGAAAATCTTCGTATAATATGTGTAGAACATCCAATTGCAGGACTTTCAAATAGTGAAATCCAAACAAAAACATTTCATATTATTCCCATGCTTAAATATATCCTTCAAATTCCATGAAGTTGAAAAATATGGCTAAAAATAATAAAATACAATCAAATATACAGAATTGTAGTTGTTCAATTGAGGATATTCTGGAAGTTGATAATATGGAAAATAATCGACTATGTAAATCCCGATCTGATGATATTGAAGTTTTTATAGATCCTGATCCTGAAAAAACCAGTTATAAATTCTATATTAATAGAATGACAGATGGGATTCCAATTATACCACCCACCAAAGAAAGGGTTAGAAAATTTTTAAATTATACAGATCTTAAAGCTGATGATGTTATTGGAGTGCTGCCACCAAAACAGGGAAAAGCAACTGTTGAAAAAGTAGCAATTAATTCTGTTATGGCAGGATGTCAGCCACAGTTTATGCCAGTGATACAACATTGTATAGAAGCTGTTTCCAGTGAAAAATTCAATCTTACAAGTGTTAATGCAACTACCCATCCAGTTTCTGTATGTATAATTCTTAATGGCCCTATTTCTAAAGAAATTGATGCTGCAAGTGGTGTGGGTTGTCTTGGTCCAGGTAATCTTGCAAATGCCAGTATAGGTAGGGCTATGAGATTATGTTTAATAAATATTGCAGGTGCTGTTCCTGGGGTGGGGGATTATGCAACAATGGGATCTCCAGCTAAATATAGTTATATGTTTGCTGAAGCTGAATCTGATAATCCTTGGGAACCATTACATGTTGAACGTGGTTTTAAACTAGAAACAAGTACATCTACAGTTATTGGTGTAGAAGCACCTCATAATGTTAATGATCATCGAAGCAAAAATGCAGAAGATCTCTTAGAAACAATATCACACACACTTTCAACAGCAGGTTGTAATAATAGCCATGTTCCTGGAGAAATATTAGTGGTTATGAGCCCTGAACATGCTAAAACCATTTCAAAAGATGGTTGGGATAAATATGATGTGAAAAAATTTTTATATGAAAATTCTGTTGTTCCTGTTGAACATGGAGATAAAGGAGGCAGAAAACTTGATGATAAATGGATTGTGGATGGTAATGTTCCTATTACACGTTCACCTGAAGATATAGTTTTGGTTGTTGCAGGTGGGGTTGGAAGACATACTATGATAGCGCATGGTTTTGGAACTTCTTCAGAATCTGTAATTAAACCTATACTATTTAAAAATGGCAATCCTGTACATAGTATTCAAGAATATAATAAAAAATAAAAAAAATAAAATTTTTTTTTAAGAATTATTTTTTAAGATAATCATATAATAAGTTACATTCTAATCTGGTTGCAAATTTTAATGCATGTTCATCTACTTGGAATCCAAGATGATGGTTAGGTTTGGATTGGGATAATGGTTTTTTTAAAGGTGCACTTCCAAAATGTAAATATAAACCTGGAATTTTCTGTGAAAAATATGAGAAATCTTCTGAGCCTGTGGTTGCAGGTTTATAATGGATTTTATCTTTTCCTGCAACTCTTTGAAGTGTTGGTAGCATGTTTTTACAGAGTTGGCTATTATTTCTGTTTAATGGATCATGTTGTCCCATGATAATTTGAGCTTCACATCCATGTGCCTTGGCAGTTAAATCTGCTACTTCTTTTATACGTTGTAAAAGCAGTTTTTGTGTACCCGTATCAAGAGATCTGATTGTTAAACCCATTTCAGCTGTTTTAGGAATTATATTAACTTTAATTCCCCCATGGAAATATCCAACAGTAATAACAGCTGCACCTTTAATTAGATCAACTTCTCTACTAATAATTGACTGTAATGCAGTTATAATTGCTGCTCCAGCTAATATAGGATCTTTACCTACCCAAGGCATTGATCCATGTGCTTGGACTCCTTTGATTTTTATTATTAAATCATTTAAACTTGCATGGGTTGTTCCTTTGCTTAATAATATATTTCCAGGATATGCTTTGCTGTAGGGATGTAATGCAAATATTGCCTTGACATCAGGATTTTTTAATGCACCTTCTTTAACCATTAGTTGGGCACCACCTACCATACCTTGTGGTGCGCCTTCTTCTGCAGGTTGAAATATGAAAACAATCTTTCCATTTAACATATTTTTAAGTTGGCTTAAAACTTTTGCAGTGCCTAATGCTGATGCAGTACTTGCATCATGGCCACATACATGGGAAACATAGGTTTCCTGTCCATTATATATTCTTTAGATTTGGATAAATAATCTAGATCTGTTTCTTCTTTTACTGGCAGAGCATCAAAATCGGCCCTTAATGAAACTGTAGGTCCGGGATTTTCACCTGTAAGAACTGCTTTAACACCTGTTTTGGCAATAGGATAAATTACCTTAATTCCATCCATTTTATTTAAGCATTTTACAATATATTGTGCTGATTGATATTCTTGAAATGCAAGTTCAGGGTGCTGGTGAAGCCATTGAAATATTTTAATCTGTTTTTCTTTGAAAGCATCACATAATTCATTGATTCTTTGATAAACTATATTTTGATCCATATAAATCCCAATCCTTATGTTACATATTATAAAAAAAATAATTTATTTTATCCTACTAAAAAAAAATATAAAAAAAAGGAGAGGTGGTTATATAGTTAAATCCTTTTTCTGTCCATGAGTTCTTTCATTTTACCAGGATTCCAACCACCTGACGCTGATCTGGATCTTCCTACTTGTTGAACATAGCCTGTTATACGATCATACCATTCAACTTCTGTTTCTTCACCACAAGTATCACATTTTGTTTGAAGTCCTTTCATAAGGGTTTTACATTTTATACAGAAGCTCAGTGCAGAGCTGTATGCCCAGAAACCTATATCTGAATTTTTTGCTATTTTATTAGTTAGACTCATAAGTGAATCAGGATCTGAATATGATTCTCCCATAAATGCATGGAATATATGTCCTCCAAGTGTTAATGGATGGAATTTTTCTTCAATTTTAATTTTTTCAGGTAACAGAACATCTGAGTTTACTGGTACATGGGAAGAATTGGTATAGTAAGAAGCTACATTATCACCTTGTAATATTGCTTTATCTTTAAATTTCTCCTTGTCTAACATTCCAAACCTATATGCTGTTGATTCTGCAGGTGTTTGTAGAACACTCCATCTGAGACCTGTTTCCTCTTTAAGTTCATCAGCCCTTTTATTCATATATTTAATTACTTCCAAACCAAATTTCCTTGCATCAGGATCTTCTATTCCTTCTCCACAATGTGCCATTAACATTTCATTTAAACCAACAAATCCAAATGAAAGTGTTGCATTGTCAATAATATAATATCTATCTCCTTCTGCTTCTTGTGTAAGGAATGGTAGTAAATTATAATTATCTAAACAGTTCATTGCCTGTTCTCTTCGAAGCATTAAAACTTCTTCACCAATATGCATATAAGAATCTAAATAATCAAAAACATCATTATCATCCCTTGAATTATAGGCTATTCTAGGTAGGTTTAATGTGACATATGCTAAGTTTCCAGTACGGAAACAGTCTTTTTGCCAATCCCCTGTCCAATTATCATTAAGAGATGTTCTACAGCCCATATAATTTGCCATCTTACCCCTATAGCTAGGAAGCATATTAACAAAATAAGCTGTTCCATATTTAGCTGAAAGCTGATGTACCAGTCTTATATCTTCTTCAAATTCTTCTTTTAATACTTTATCTCTTAAAGCATATATTGTATTTGGGAAAAGATGTGGTTTTCCATCTGAATCACCCTCTAATAGTGTTTCTGTAAAAGCTCTTTGTAGGATTCTAGTTTCATCTTCAAAATCCCCATATACCCCTACAAGTTTGCCTTTTGGTCCGTATGCTGGTTCATTTTCAAGGAATTTTGGTACTGTAAATTCAAGGTTTATTGATGTGAATGGAACCTGTGATCCTCTTGCTGCATATGCCATATTTAAATTGTAGATGAACATTTGCACTGCTTGTTTAACTTTTTCATATGGAAGTCCATCTGCAAATGGTGCAACAAAAACATTCCAAAGACTCATTGATTGACCGCCGCTCATATTCTGCTGAGCTGCAAGCATTATTTCTCCAGAATGGTTCATAAGAGTTTCAATATGGTTAGGAGGTCCTGCTACAGATGTATGATCCCCTGTTCCATCTACTTTAAGGCCATGTTTAATAAAAAAACGTAGATCATGTTGTAAACAATTTAATGGTCTTCCTGCGAAAAATTCAAGATCATGAATATGTATATCTCCACCTAAATGGGCATCTGCAAGTTCATTTGGAAGGATTCTAAGTAATGCATATTGTTTGAGTGCTTCATCTGCAACATATTTATGTACAGTTTCTGGGTTGTGGATCATATTAGCATTATCACGAGAACCATTTCTTATTAGGTTTGTAATATTATAAACAGGTATACCTAGCCTTGTGTATTTTTTACGTAATGTTTCTAAACCATATTCTACAAGTTTAGTATTTACAATTTCCCTTATCATTGGAGCAGTTAAATAGTCTACATCAAGCTTTTTAAGCTCTTTCCATGTTTCTGTTGCAATTTTTCTAGCTAATTCTCCTGATGCATCAGTTTCAATAATAAGAGTTTTTTCAATTTTTCTTTGATCAAAAGGTTCTATTGTATCTCTGGAAGTTCTTACTCTAAGGGCATTTGATGCCAGATATTTGTCAGCAATTTTTTTATCAATCCTTTTAAGACAATCATAGACTAATATTTTTATTTCAGCTGTGGATACACCGTCATATGCAGACTTTGCAACATATGAAGAAATCTTATCTGAAGCCCATAATGGAGCACCTACCATAAGGCAGGATTTAACTATTTTTTCGTGTGAAAACCTTTCAAATATCCCGTTATTCTTTATGACACATGTTTGTACCTTTGTAGGAAGAGCTGCTATAATACGCTCGTTCCTTTCAATATCCTCCCTCATAGTAACACCTATATTTTATATTAATTTTTATAACTTTTAAATTTTGTTTTTATGCACAGTCTTAGTTTTTACATATTTTATAATGTGAATTTTGATCCAAATAGTATGGTTTTTTTAGGAACATTTTATAGGATCTATTTTTCTACTTAATAATTATTAATGAACCTCACAAATAATAAATGTTTGGTTTAATACGAATAATATTTTGTATTATTACTAATATTTTATAGAAATACATCTAAAGAGCTTTGTTTTGATTTATCACTTTCAAATAATGAGTTTATACCTGATTCAATAAGTTCTATTCTTTGTACCAGATAATTGTCTATAGGATATCTTTGTGAAAGATCCTTAGAAATTTCAAGATATTTAATAACAGATCCTTTAGATATGCTCAAAATAAGATTATTACCACATATACATTCACCTGAAAGAGGTATTCTCCTATATTTCTTGTTACATCTAGTGCAGCGAACTTTTTGTCTTGAAAATGCCCTGCTGTTTCCTGCCATATCCGGTAAAAAATGTGACATAAGAACACCTTCAACAACTCCTTTCTGGTCAACTGCTCTTATTTTCTCTGCAAGTTTAATTTGTCCATCAACTTTCTCTTTCATAGTTGGTAACATTTTATAAAGACAAAGTTTAGGCCCGCTATGGATACTAGATGTATCATGTGAAAATATTAATCCTTCATATTGATCCTTAGTTCCAAGTCTTTTCTTAACATTATCAACAAGATCCAAAACATCAGATGGTTTTGCAAATTCTAATGTTTTTTCATAAAGTTCAAGTGGAATCCGCTCCATTGCATCTATATTATGGGATTCATCATCAATTTCTTCTGGATCTATTCTTGATGATAAAACCAACGGAGCATCCATCCTACCTCCTCTGGTACTTGGAAGATATACCTTTGAAAAGTTTAATAATGCATCTAATAGAAGCATTATAGAATCTTCGTCACTGTCACAGTTTCTTCTTTTTGCTGAATGGAAATATGGATGTGCATAGCAACAAGCAGCCTTTGTAAATCCAACTATTCTTCCTAGAACACCTGCAGATGTATGTGGTGCAAGACCTACAATTAATTGACCAATAAGAGATTCTTTATTTTTTATATTGTAAAATCTTTCAAGTCCATAAAATTCTTCTAAAAGATCATCAATAAAATTTGAAACCCTTATAAGATATTCAGCACAATTTTCTGATATTACAACATCTTGAATTTTGATTTCAACCATTTGTTCTTCATTTTCTATTTTATTTCCATAAATATCATTTGTATAACCTAATTCTACAAGTTTTTGTGGACTAACACCTATTTCACGTGGTATAAAATGGGTTAATGGTAGATTAGTTGAATCATGTCTAATAGTAGCATCTTTAAATGTGAAAACATCATTTTTAGATCGGAGAATTCCTTTTTCAAGGGGTTCGGGGAATTTTTCTTGGGAAATCATCCCTATAACTCCCTTTATTTCATCCATTTTTCTAACACCAATATTTTTATATGCTTTCTTAAGTAAGTTAGCTAAATTTATTCTTTTATTCCCAGAACTTGTAGGTATGGTTCTTGCACCGCATAGTGGACATAATGCTTGCATAGATCCAACACCACATTCTGTACATTTACGTCTGGCAATATCCACACTGATAATTCCCTTTTTGGCTGCATCAACAATATTACGCCTATTTCCACCATGTGGACCTATTGGGAAAAGTGAATGAGGTGCAGGTTTCATCTTTCTTTCTTTGGTTTTTTCAGGTCTTCCAACTCTTGAACCTATACATACTGGTGCTTTTGCCATTATTTTAACTGGTGAAATTTTATTTATTGATTTAAGTGTTGTTGAATCCTGGGAAACTGTTAATGGTTTGTTAAGTGTTTTTAGAAATGAATATGCATGATCCTGTGCAATGATCATATTTCCATCTTTAACTTGGTGAGGAATACCTAAAACTTCTAAAATTCTTTTTTCAGGCCCTATTTTAATTGTTATATCTTTAGAGAGTTTATTGTTGTTAGTGTTGTTTTCTTTGATGGTATTTCCATTTTCCAGGTTTATATCAATATTTTCATGTAAAATTGTTATAAGTTTATTAATATCTTGTTGTGTGACATCATGGTAGAAATATGTATATTTTGGATGTAGTGGCACATTATATTTCTCAGAAATTTCAAAAGCCATTTTAGAGTTTATATCAGCTTTTTCTAATAATTTTATATCTATATCTTCTTCTATGTAGTGGTTAGATTTTTCAATGGTTTGAACCCACCATTCTTCACACCAACCAGCTGGGAGTAAAATATGGTTATTTCTTAGAAATTCTCCAAATGGTACTAACATATCTCCTAATGATATAATTTCATCAACTTGATGTTTTATTTTCTTTCCCTGTTGCTCTGATTCTACTTTAACAACACTACCATCATTCATTTTGACGATTGGTCCATCTATACTGTCACATGGTACTACACAGTTTCCTTTTCCTGGTCTTTCAATTTTCATCTGTGTACCTACAGCTAAAAATTCAACTATTTCCATTGTTGCAGGATGGATACCCATAGCAGCAAGTCCAGCATTTCTTGATCTTCCATATCTTAATCTGAAACCTCCTTTGGCCTGCGGATAAGCTAATACTGGTCTTCCTCCTATTATATCTCTCATATATTTATCATCAACTTTAGGAGCATTGCCATCATCATCTTTAGGATCTGAGGTTTTAGAAAATTCATCTAACCAATCCCATCCCTCAATTTTTAGTATATTAGCATATTTTAATACCTTAGGTGCTTTTTGTATAACTCCTTCTGCAATTGCTAAAAGAGCACCACCTCGTATATTATTGGTTTCAACACGTTCCAAATCACGATGTGAAACTTCTATTTTATCTGTGGGTTCTCCTGTAACTTCTACAGGTATGTTTTTTGCTGCTGCTCTTACTTCATCAGGTTTTGGTGAGTATTGGAGGTTGGTAACTTCTGATTCATAGAGTTCAACTTCTTCAACATATCTTTCAATTTCTGTATCTGTTGGTTTATATTTATCAAGTCCCAATGAAATTCTTATATAATCTCCTATAAGAACTGCCATTGCTGCTGCTGTTCCACCTGCACTTCTTATGGGTCCTGCAAAATAAACTGCCAGATACCATCCACCATCAAAGTTTCTTTTTATTTTCAACTTTGCAATACCTTCTAAAGGTGCAGCTACTACTCCTTCTGTTAATATTGCAAGAGCTGTTCTAATAGCCTGATCTGATTTCTGTTCTTGTACTTCTATACTGTCCTCTATTCCCTTAACATCTTTTTTTGTTGCTATTTCACTGGCTATTAAAAATGCAACTTCTTCACGTGAAATATTATCCTCTAATTCTTTTATTCTAGCAGCAACCCCTTTAGGTCCAACAAGTCCCTCTACACGTTCAGCAAGATCTTTTGCAAGGGGAATTTCAGGTTCAAGTTCAATATCATGTCCTTTAAGTCTTGCTTGTTTTGCTATTTCATATAGTTTCAATGTTTCTTCTTCTAAATTTTCGAAATATCCCATAATACTCCCTTTTTTTTACTTTGATATTTGAATGAGTTAGATTTGATTATAAAATAAATAAACAATTTTTAATCAGGAAATTCTATACATTATTGTATGTATAAAACCACATTTAAACTTTATTAAAAACCGATAATAATTGCTTTAAAGAAATTATATGGCCTATAAACATTTTTTATATAAAATTATAACTTATAATGCATTTTTTATCTTAATTATATCCTTAAATATCTTATTATACCCTATAAACATATATTTAACTTTAGAAAGTGGTATTGTACCATTTTTTATCTGTTTAAATTATAAATATCTATTATTAACTCTTGGTTCATATTAATTTTTTTTATAGGATCTATAATATTTTATAGTAGGGTTTTATTATAATAATAATATAATATAATGAAGGAAAAACAGTATATAAATATAAAAGTGAGAAATCAAATAAAATTTCAATAGGAATTATAATATATAAATTAAAATATTTAAGGATAATATAAATTATATTATAGAGACAATTTTAAGTTGGTGATTATATAATGGCAAAAAAGGATAAACAAGTACTTCCTCCAAGTGGTGCCGGACTTGTTAGATATTTTGAAGAGGAAACTAAAGGACCTAAACTTACACCAGAACAGGTTGTAATTATGACAATAGTTCTAGCAGTTTTCTGTATTGCACTGAGATTTACAAATGTAATATAGAACTTCTTCTTTTTTTAACCTACATTGGTTTTTTTTCCATATAAAACATCATGGTATGAAAATATAATAGGTTTGATAAATAATATTTTATAAATTTTTTTTAAATAACATTTATTTTTTAAGGGAGTTAAGAATATGGCTATCCATCCAATAGAATATAGATATGGAACTGAAGAAATGAGAAAAGTATGGGAAACAGATAACAAACTTCAAAAAATGCTTGAAGTAGAAGCTGCACTTGCAGAAGCTGAAGCTCAAATAGGTATAATACCTAAAGAAGCAGCAGAAGAAATAAGATCCAAAGCAAGCATTAAATATGTAACATCTAAAAGAGTGTCTGAAATAGAAGCTGAAACAAATCATGATATTGCATCAATTGTTAAAGCTCTTGCAGAAGTATGTGAAAATAATGCAGGAGAATATGTGCATTTTGGAGCTACATCAAATGATATAATTGACACATCACAATCTCTACTTTTTAAAGAAACCATTAAAATCCTTAAAAATAGATTAACCCAATTAACCAAGACAATTTTAAGTTTAGCCAGTGAAAATAAGGAAAATATTTGTATTGGACGAACACATGGACAACATGCACTTCCAACAAGCTATGGAATGAAATTTGCTATCTGGGCTGATGAATTGCACAGACAAATAAACAGACTTGATGAATGTAATAAAAGACTTTGTGTTGGGATGATGACAGGTGCAGTTGGAACAACCGCTGCCCTTGGAACTGATGGTTTGGATGTTCATAAAAAAGTTTCACAAATACTTGGACTTAAACCTGTTATAATTTCAAATCAAATCATTCAAAGAGATGCGCATGCTGAGTTTATAATGGACCTTGCAAATATTGCAAGTACACTTGAAAAAATGGCATTGGAAATAAGAAACCTACAAAGAACAGAAATAAATGAGGTGGGTGAAAGTTTCGACCCACAAAAACAGGTGGGTTCCAGTACCATGCCCCATAAAATGAATCCAATAACAGCAGAACGGATATGTGGAATTTCAAGAGTAATAAGGGCATATGTGACACCTGCACTTCAAAACAATCCATTATGGCATGAAAGGGATCTTACTAATTCATCTTGTGAGAGGATAATATTACCTGAATCTTGTATGTTAACTGATTATATTATAAAACTCAGCCAAAAACTCTTTAATAATTTGGTTTTCAAACCTGAAAATATTGAAAAAAATCTGAATCTAAGCCAGGGATTAATAATGGCAGAAAGAATAATGGCAGAACTTACAAGAAAGGGTATGGGAAGACAAACTGCCTATGCACTTGTAAGAAAATCTTCAATGGAAGTATATGAATCTGATAAAGATTTAAAGGAAATTATTTCATCTAACAGAGAAATAACCAAATTACTTTCATTTAATGAAATTGAAGAAATAATGGATCCACATACATATATTGGATCCTCTATACAAATGGTAGATAATGTTTTAAAAGATTCAAAGAACTGGTTTTAACTTTAACTATCATATCTTATTTTTTTTTAAAACTATAATATAGAAAATTTTAGTATAAATAATGGGATATTGGAATTTTTATAAATTAAAAAAGAATTTTCATACTTTAAAAACTTTTTTTTTAGATATACTAATTTTTTTAGATTATATATTATACAAACAGTATTTTTCAGTTCTAATCTAGATTTATTTTATTTGTTTTATTTTTATTCCATTTTATTTTTTTGGGGATTGATTATAATGCATAAACTAATTAAAGAAAATATAATAAATATGTAAAATAATGACAAAAATTATTAAATGTAGAAAAATCTCTAAAGGCTATGCACAAGGAGAAGTTATATTAACTAAAGATCTGTTAAGCTTTCTTGGTGGGGTTAATCCTGAAAAGGGTGTTGTTACAGATTCAAATCATGAACTTTATAATAAAAATATAGGGGGAAAAATCTTAATTATACCTTCTGGAAAAGGTTCTACTGTAGGTTCATATGTATTATATCAAATGGCTAAAAATAAAACAGCTCCAAATGCAATTATTGCTCTTGAAGCAGAGCCTATAATAGCTACTGGAGCTATAATGGGAGAAATTCCCATGGTTGATCATCCTGAATCTGATATTTATAATATGATTAATAATGGAGATCAAATAATAGTGGATGCAAATCTAGGATTTTTAAAAATATTATAAAAATTAATATAATTATTTTATAAATAAATTTTAAAGGAATATCCAAAATAAATTCTAAATATATTTTCCCCTTATAGTTTTGGTAAGAAATAATAGAAGTATTTAAATTAAACCCTTAATTTAGTAATACCCCTTTTTCTCTTGCAGAAAATCCAATAACCCCACCAATAGCACCTAATACCCCTCCAATTATTATTGAAATAAATGTTATTAAGAGTCCAGTTATTAGGGTTAAGGTGCCTGTAATTGGTCCTATTTGGGTAAATATATATCCAATAAATGTGCTTATAATCCCAAATCCTGAAATTAGAATTATTCCAATTATTAATCCATCTATTATACCAGTTATTGCTCCTTTTAAAGCTCCTGGTATTTGATTTTTAGTATAATATTTGGATGTGTCCTGTGCAATATAAGTTGATATGAATCCTCCAATAACTGGTCCTAAAAAGAATAATGGAAACATAATAATTGTCAGTATAATGGTTAGTACTATATTAATAAGCACACCTATTCCAATAGTTTTCAAATCAGCCATTTTTTTTATACCTCCTAATTTTATTTAGGTTTTTCTTCTTTTTTTAGGGAGAGTTGGTAGGTTTTAAATTTATAAGTATTCCAGTTATTCCTCCAAGTGCTCCAATAATAATATATGCTCCCATTAATACGAGAGCAGCAGTTAACAGAATATTAGCTGTTGTTTCTGAAAATCCAGATCTTATAAAAACAACTGAAATCTGTGCTATTGCTGTGAATATTCCTACTAATATCCCATGTAGTGCTGCTTCTATCACTGTAATTTTTGTTTTCTTATTGGCAAGATATTCTGTAACTGTGGCACCTATAAGTACTGCTATAAATTGTCCTATAGGCAATATATATCCCATTATTAAAACAAGTATTAACGCTATGAGAAATCCTATAAATATTGGTTTTTTATCCATCATATATTTTTTCCCCCCATTAAATCTAGTTAAAATATTCTATTCTTTATATGAATATTTCTAAATAATTTCTTTTATTTTTCTTTGAATATGGGTTTTCTTAGTATTTTATTATTTTTACTTTTGGTTCATTTTTAACAATGGATCCTATAGCTCCTCCCACTGCCATTACTATCATAACACCTAAGAAGCTTATGATAATAAATAAAAAAGTTGGTGTAGCTGCAGCATCCTATAATACCTAAAATTAAGTTCCAGCTATAAGTAGTAGGAATGAAAATGTTATAGCTCCAAATATACCTGCAAGTGCACTGTTAACTGCACCATCTGCAATGTCACCACCTACAATATAACCCACAGCCATACCAGCTAAAAGTAAACCTAATAATCCTCCCCAACCTGGGATAATTATTGTAAATATTCCTCCAAAAATTATTGAAAGAAAAAACCCAAATATAACAGCTCCCCAGTTAATCATATACAAAAAAAATCCTCCTAAAAAGTTTTTAAGATCTATATTTTTACATCTTACTTATTTTTATAAAAATTATATAATTCCTATTATTTTCTATTTTCAACCCATGAAAATTATACCATATTATATATTTTAGTTTCATTTAACTAAAATATTATTATCTTTTTTTTGAATAAAAAAAAATAAATTTAGAATTAACCAACAAAACTTAAGTTAGGTTTGATTAAACAACTATTTCCAAAAAAAATAGCACTAAAAATTATATCCCAAATTAACACACTTTTACTTAATAAAGATGGTAAAATAATATTATAACTATCTTCATTCTATCCTACATCCAATACCCTATATATCTAACATTCCTTTTAAAGGTTTTAAACTTTATAATAAGTTTTTTTAAGATTTAAAAACTCTTTTAATTTACTATTAATTGTTTGAATACATGGTATTGTATGGAAGCAGGGATAAATTTATTAAATAGGATAGTTATAGTTAATAATTGTATTTATTTTAAAAAAACTTGGAGGAATGTTAATATGAGGGTTTTTAAGGGTTTTACAGTGTTTATAGTTTTGGGAATATTGTTAGTATTGTTAATAGGCTCTTGTTCTGCCACAGCTAACCATCTTACTGTTAAAAAAACCAATATTGGCCATGATAAAGCTAAACTCATAGCATAATTAAGCGATGGAGTTAATGGTTATGCATTTTTTCATGTGGACCATGTGTCTTTAACTTCTAATAAAAGGTATTGGATTGTGAAAATGCATGAAGGTAAACATCACGTGAAAATAACAGTAAATGCCAAATATGGAACTAGTAAAAAGGATAATGGACGATTGAAATCATTTAATGAGCTAAAAGCCCGATATATAGCAGAATATTATGGGGGAGATGGTTGGTTTTAGCAGGAACACCGAAAATTATTATACTAAAAGGGAAAAAAATTTGGAAAACAACACTATATACTGCCATATATAACAAACATGGTCAAATAATTGGAAAAGGCGTAAAACTAAAAACAGTTTACTTTGATGCTAAAACTGGAAAAAGTAAAGATGATCACAGTAAATAGAGAACACTCAAACAATTAGATGATAGTTGGGGTCAAATTTATAATGTTCCCCTAAGAAACGCATTAAGACAATTATATCCAGAATAAGTTTTCCTTAAATATTATATTTTCTACTTTTTTTTAAAACTTCATATAATTGTATAATCCAATATAGTTAGTAATTGTTGCATTTGATTATAAAAAAATTAATAGGATTATAATTCCATATAACACATTTTATAATTTATATAACTGTTTTTGTAAGTATTTTATTAGGATTTCTTTTTTTTTAGTTATTTGATTAGATTTATTATAATTATAAATAAAGTACAATTATATAAATAATAGTTAACAATTTTGTGAAAACTGAAGTTTTACAGTGGGGTAAAATAAATGTCATATTTACTTATTAATAATGGAACTTTGATTAAGGGAAATGGGGAAGCTCCTATTCCTAATGCAGCTGTTTTAATAAAAGATAACTGTATTGTTGCTGTAGGTAGGGAGGATTCTATAGAAATTCCTAATGAAATTATCATTGTAGATGTTAAAGGCAGTTTTATATTACCAGGTTTTATAGATGTCCATGTTCATCTTATGACAGAAGGATTTACAAGGGAAGAAACAATATACACTCCCCTTTCATTATATTTCTATAATGCCATAGAAAGGATGGAACGTACTATTAATGCAGGAATAACGAGTGTTAGAGATGCAGGTCTTGCTGATATAGGAGTTAAATTAGCAGTTGATAAAGGAATTATTATTGGTCCACGTTTACAGATCTCTATTTCACCACTTTCTATTACAGGTGGACATTTTGATTTTTGGCTAAATTCAGGTTTTGATATTAAACCAATATATCCAGGTTTTCCTAACGGAATTGCAGATGGAAAAGAAGAAGTTAGGAAAAAAGTACGTGAAATTATGCGTGCAGGTGCTGAGGTAATTAAGGTTATGGTTACAGGTGGAGTAATAAGTGCTAATGATCGTCCTGAATATCCTCAGTTTTCAATGAAAGAATTGGAAGTTATTGTTGAAGAAGCCCAATACAGAGATTTACAAGTTGTAGCCCATGCACATGGAACTAAAGGTATTAAAAATGCTCTTAAAGCAGGTATTAATTCAATTGAACATGGAACATGTCTTGATGATGAATGTATTGAATTAATGATTGCAAATAAAACTATTCTTGTTCCCACATTTTTAGCAATGAAGGTAAATAAGGAATTAGCTCAAGATGAAAAATCTGCAATTCCTGATTGGAGTCGTGATGATGCTATTCGTATGGAAAAGGTTCATGGAAATAATATTAGAAAAGCATATGAAGCTGGTGTTAATATTGTAATGGGAACAGATTCCGGTGTTGTAACACATGGCCGTAACCTTGAGGAACTAGGATATATGTGTGATATTGGAATGGATCCCATGGAAGCAATTATTGCAGGAACAAAAAAAGCAGCAGAAAGTTTAGGTTGGGAAGAAAAAATAGGTACAATTGAAATTGGAAAACTTGCAGATATTGTTATAAGTAAAAATGATCCATTAACAAATATCAAATCATTAGGAAATCCCAATAATATATTATTGGTAATTAAAGATGGTAAAATAATTAAAAACCTACTTTAATTTTTTTTTTATTAAATAAATTATCTTTAACTAAGAAAAAAAAATAGATGATTAATATTTTAAATTTCCTACATTCCCAGATATTTTATCAGGTTTTTTTTTACTGATTTAAAGATAATATAATATTATTTTAATATATTATATAATCAGAAACTATTTTATTAAACCTATAAAATATCATAATTTCCATTATAAACAATTAACATAACCAGGTAATTATATTTTATTCATGCCCATAATGTTTAAAATATATATTTAATCCTTTTGGAGGATATCTTTTTATTTAATAAACATCTTTTTTCATTATTTCTCTTAAAACAGCTGTTGCATAACATCCTTTAGGAATTGAAAACTCTGTTTGTATACCTTCTCTGGTTTCAACTGCAGAAACATCCCATATTTTAAATCTTATAGCTCTTCTAAGTCCATGACTTCCTAATTTTGGTGTTTTTGGACATGTGAAATCTTCTAATTTTATTCCTTCTTTATTTAGGATATTCTGTTCAATTTCACCAACCAATCCTCCTGCTAACGGTACCTTAGTACCATAAAGTGGTGCTGTTGGATGAACTTCAAAAGCTTTTATTCTTTCATTTATATTATTTATATCAAATTCATGGACTAAATGTTCTTCATTATCGATTATTATATCTTTTTGGACATATTTATCTATTCCAAGTTTTGATCTTTCGCTTACAACTTTATTAAATAAATATGATTGATATGCATGGACAAACATTCGTTTTAATGGTTTTGGAAGACTTTCCAAGGCTATTTTATATGAAGTTTCATTAAGTTCTCCTTTTTTATGTTTTTGTTTCATAAGTTCCCTTAACATCATCTTCTCATATCTCATTCCTGCAGGCATACTTTCATAAGCCTCTTCCAATTCCCCATCATCATAATATTGTCTTGCAGATTTTATATGGTTCTTTTCTTCAGGGTATGGATTTCCAATATAAGAATCTACTGCACCTTTAATATTGTTTTGAATAATATATTCTCCAACTTTATGTGTGTTGGATCTGTTTTTTCCAAATCTTTGCCATCCATAATAGTTAGGCACACCAATTTTTACAAGTTTGTTTAAAACATTATTTGCGGTTTTAACATCATTTTCAGGATTTTTAGTATCTCTTATTATAATTTTAAATTTATTACCAATAAGTTGTCCTATTCTAAGTTTTTTCTCGTTTTGTTTGGTTTCAAGTACTTTTACATTGTATAGTTTGTCTTTTAATCCCTCAAGTTCTGTTGCTTCAATATTTGAAACACATAACCATTGTCTTGTAAGGGCGGATTTATCTTTCATACCTGCAAATCCCATTCTTTTCCTGCTGAGTTTAAACTCTTTTGCAATGTCAAGCACAACATCAAGGGTATTTCTACCTATTTTCTCAATTAATATCCATGTATTAGGACCTGTTCCACTTGGCAGATGTTCTGGTATTTCTTCAACATAAAAATCTTCATATTCTGTTCTGATTTTACCCCCAATCCCTTTATCTTCTGTTAGATATGTTTCAACGTTTAACATGACATTTTTCTCCTGTATTTACTTTTTTTATGGGTATGGAATATTTTATATCCTTTTTTTTAGAAAATATAATAATTTTATAAATTAAAATAATTTAGAGTAAAAACTATTCTTATGGGTATGTTTGTTTTATTAAAATAGTTTTTAAAAAATATATGGGAAGTAAGGTTTATATTAAAATCAACGCCTGTCAACTAAACGTTTAGGTCTTCCTTTCATCCTATAAAATTCTAGTCCTTCTGCTTCAGTAAAATCAAAGCTGATATTAAATGTTCCATCGGTATGTGCTTGGTGTAGACCATGTTTATATTTAAAGAATGTTTTGATAAAATTGTTTTCAACCATATCCTTATCACAATTACCAAGATCATTACATTCAACTCTAACATTTAAAGTTGCATCATTATTATCTCCATATATAAAAGCTTCATATTCTCCTGTTAAATATTCCATATTTTCCCGTTGAAAAACTCCCTGTTCAACATCTACTTTATTAAATGGAAATCCTGAAGTCCATACAGTTTCTGCTTCTCTTTGTGGACTCATTATTCTCATATGTGTTCTTCCACATTTACATTTATCACGTGATATTACAGTTGTTGTATCATCAGTATCATAATTAATTAATAAATTTCCTGTTTTCTCCCCTACAGGTAGAAGGGTTGTTAGAACTATTCTACCGCAATCATCATCTTCTACAAAATTTTTAAGTTGGGGATTATAAACATCAAGATGTACAAGATCTTCAGGTACATGTAGTCCATTCTTTTTACTACACTCCCCACACATTGTACCTTCTGTACTTCCATATGTATTGTATACTGGAACATCCCATACTTCTTGAAGATAGTTACGAGATTCCTCAGCAAAGCTTTCTCCACCTGCTATAAGTTTATTTATACTTGATTGGGATGGTTTAATTCCTTCTGCTTCCATTCTACGTGCAAGACGTAATAGTTTAAATACACTTCCAACAATGCTTGTTGGTTTATAATTTTGGATAATCCTTACTGGAAATGTGCATTTACCCTCTGGTATTATTGTCATGCCAATTTTATGAGCTACAAGTGTCATTGTATTTGCACCAATATTCATACCATATGATGCACATATAACAACCCTGTCAGTTGGTTGGAAGTTTTGAGATACAAATGCACGGCCATATTTTTCTGAATATCTTTGCCAGTCACTCCATGTTAGGAAAAATGATTTTGGAACACCACTAGTTCCGCTTGTTTCATGTATTGTGAAAATATTTTCCCATGAAGTTGATTTAAATTCATATGTCTCAGTTTCTGGAGGTTGTTTTTCTCTTATAACTTGACCTGATATAACTGGAAGTTCTCTAAGATCTTCATGATCATGTATATCTGAAGGAGCTATACCAGTTTTATCAAACCATTTTCTATAAAAAGATGAATTTTCATAGGCATATTTAACTGTGTAATGTATACGTTCCTCAATAAGTTCATCAAGTTCATTTCGAGGTAATGTTTCGATATTTTCTCTGAAATAAGATCCCATTATAATTTCCCTCCTTTTATTAATATATATAAACCTACAAATAAAAATATGATATCTATATCCTAAAAGAGGGAATATTTTTTTTTTATAAATTTATAATTTATTTATTTTCTTTTAATAGCTAAATATGTAATTAGTTTCTAATATTTTGATGTAATAGGAGTTATATAATTAAAAAAAAATTGGGAGTTATTTTATTGGTTTAATATAATGTTTAAAACCTTTTTGGTTTCTTTTAGATTGTTTAAAATAAAATCTGCACCTGTATTATTAATTTCTTCAATTGTAAAATCTCCAGTTGCTACTGCAATTGTTTTAACTCCTAATTTTTGACCAGCTACTATATCTCGTGGAGTGTCTCCTACTAAAAAAATATTTTTATAATTAATTTTACCTATATATTTTTCAGATTCTGTAATAGCATCTTTAACCAGATTCCTTCTTTTTATAACTTTATCTCCAAATCCTCCGAATTGAAAATATTTATTCAAACCTACTTTTTCAAGTTTTAACCATACCATAGATTCTATATTTCCTGTAACTAGACCCATTGGTATTTCATGTTTTTGAAGAGTTTCAAGTAATGGTTTCACACCATCTAACACTAATAAATCATTATTTTGTAGGACGGTCTTTAAATTTAAATACATTAATTCCATACATTCATTTAAACCAGATTTTATTGTATTTAAATCTAATTTTTCCATGGTAAGTGTTTCACAAATAATTTTAAGATCAGTCATTCCCTGCATATTATGAACATAGCAGGGATTTTTTATTCCATATACTTGGGATAATGCAGCTTTTAAAGCTGTATAATGAAATATTGAACCCATAAGTAATGTTTTATCAATATCAAGCAAAACTAATCTATCCATTTATAACCTCTTAATATGATTTTTATTTATATATTATTTTTTTTTTAGATAGAAGATCTTGTGAAGCATTTTCTGCTATTTCAATCACTTTTGCTTCATTAATTGTTAAAAGTTCCTTATTTTTCATAAGTATATTTCCATTACATAACACAGTATCAACATCCCCACCACTTGCTGAATATATTAGATGGGATATGGGATTTCTAAATGGTGTTAATTTAGGTGTTTTCCCATTAACAAGAATAAGATCTGCCTTTTTACCTACTTCTATATTTCCTATTTCATTTTCAAGACCTAATGCATTGGCACCATTAATTGTAGCCATTTTATATACATTTTCAGCTGACATAACAGTTGGATCCATAGTATTTACCTTTTGAAGTAGTGCAGCAATTTTCATCTCCTCAAATAAATCCATATTATTATTTGATGCAGAACCATCAGTACCTAAAGATATACATATTCCTTTATCTAAAAATTTTGATACTGGAGAAATTCCTGATGAAAGTTTCATATTACTTATGGGATTATGGGATATTTTTACATTTTTTTCTTTAATTATATTAATCTCACAATCAGAAACCCATACTGCATGAACAGCTGTTACTTC
>JAQVTJ010000096.1 GCA_028700095.1 Methanobacterium sp.
ATCTAGAATTTTCAGAGGCTGATGGTAATGGTAAAATAATAATTGCAACAACCAGACCTGAATTATTATCTGCATGTGTAGCTGTGGTTGTACATCCTGATGATGAACGTTACAAACATCTTGAAGGGGAAAATGTTATTGTACCTATCTATAAAAGGCCTGTTAAAATAATTACAGATACAGATGTTGATCCTGAGTTTGGTACAGGTGCTGTTATGATATGTACCTTTGGTGATAAAACCGATGTTTCATGGGTAAATAAATATGGATTGGAAATAATTAAATCTATTGATGAAACAGGTTTGATGAAAGAAGTTTCAGGAAAATATAGTGGACTTACAATATCCGAATGTAAATCTGCAATTATTGAAGATCTTAAGGATGATGGATGTCTCATTAAACAAGAAGCAACATATCAGAATGTTGGTCTTTGCTGGAGATGTAAAACACCAATTGAGATACTTGTAAAAAAACAATGGTTTGTATCAGTAAAGGAACTAGAAAATCAAATAATTGAAACCACTGAAAATATTGATTGGTTCCCAGAACATATGAAGATAAGACTTTTAAACTGGACAGGTTCCATGGATTGGGATTGGTGTATATCTAGACAAAGACTGTTTGCTACACCTATACCATTATGGTATTGTGATGAATGTGGAAAAGTCCATCTCCCTGAAGCTCAAGATCTTCCAGTGGATCCATCTATTGAAAAGCCATATAATAAATGTGAATGTGGATGTAATAGCTTTACAGGAGAATATGATGTTTTAGATACATGGATGGATAGTTCAATTACACCTATGGTAATTGCTGGATGGCCATCATCTGATTATAAAAATTATTATCCTGCAGATCTAAGACCACAAGGCCATGATATAATAAGAACCTGGGCATTTTATACTATATTAAGATGTAAAGCACTTACAAATAAAAAACCATTTGAAAGAATAATAGTTAATGGAATGGTATTTGGTGAAAACGGCCATAAAATGAGTAAATCAAGAGGTAATGTAATTGCTCCTGAGGTAGTTGTTAATGAATATGGTGCAGATGCAATGCGATTATGGTCAGCAAACAGTGTACCAGGATCAGATGTTCCATTCAACTGGAAAGATGTTAAAAATGGATATAAATTTCTTAGAAAATTCTGGAATGCATTCAGATTTATAAATATACATATTGCTAATTATAAAATAGAAGAAATAAATATTAATAATTTAAATCCCATGGATAAATGGATTTTATCCAAACTCAACCATTTAATAATAGATGTAACTGAAAATCTTGAAAATTACAACTTTGCAGATGCAAGAAATAAAATACAGGCATTTGTATGGCATGATTTCTGTGATGAATATATTGAAGCAGTTAAATATCGTCTTTACACAGATTCAGAGGATCTTCAAACTTCTAAAGATGCAGCTAAATACACACTTAAAACAGTTATAACAACTTCACTTAAACTTCTATCCCCAATTACACCCCATTTCACAGAGGAAGTATATCAATATCTTAAAGAAGGTACTGAAAGTATACATCAGGAAAATTGGCCATTAGCAGATAAAAAATTAATGGACAATACATTTGAAAAACTTGGTGAAACAGGTGTTAGTATAATTGGAGACATTAGAAGATTTAAATCAACAACCAAAAGACCATTAAACGCCCAAATAAAAACTGCAACCATCTACACCACAGATAAAACATTATATGATAAATTAAAAGATCTTGAATCTGATATAATTGGAACAATGCGAATTAAAGAACTTAAAATTGAAATGGGAAAACCAGATATACAAGAAAAAGTTGTTGAACTAACACCTGTAATGTCAAAGATTGGCCCTAAATTTAAAAAAAATGCATCTTCCATTGTAAAATATCTTGAATCCAATGATCCCCATATAATAAGTGAAACACTGAAAAAAGATGGGAAAATAGTGGTTAATGGACTTATACTAACTAAAGAATATGTTACAAGTCGTAAAGAAATTGTAGGAAGTTCAGGGAAAAAAATTGAAATATTACACTCGGAAGATTTAGATGTTGTAGTGGAGATTGTGATTTAATGGGAGTGAAGATCCAAGCTGTTAAAAGAATGGATGGTATTGTTAAAGCCCCATCATCAAAGAGTTATACACATAGAGCATTTATAATGGCATTTCTTGCCGATGGAAAATCAAAAATATGTGATCCATTATACTCTGATGATACAATAGCTTCTTTAAATTCATGCAAAGCTCTTGGATCTATTGTTAATAAATATAGTTCTTATTGTGAAATTACAGGAGTTAAAGGAAAGCCATTTACACCAGATAATGTTCTTGACTTAAAAAATTCAGGCACAACTCTACGTATTTTAACAAGTATTGCAACATTGACAGATGGTTATACTGTTTTAACAGGTGATAAGTCTCTTAGAACCCGTCCAATGCAAGATATACTCAGTGCACTTAAACCCCTTGGTGTTACTGCATTTTCAACTAAAAACAATGCCAAACCACCTATAATAATAAAAGGAGGATTTAAAGGAGGTATAACTTCCATAAATGGAAATGTGAGTTCACAGTTTATATCATCTATTCTTATGGCTGCACCATATGCAGAAAATCCTGTACATCTCCATGTTAAAGATAAATTCATATCAAGACCCTATGTTGAAATGACAGTTGAATTAATGGAAAAATTCAATGTAAAAGTTGAATATGATATTAAAAACAAATCATTCCATATAAACCCTCAAATATATAGATCAACAAATTACACTGTAGAAGGAGATTATTCATCAGCATCCTATATTATTGCTGCTGCTGCAAGTCTTAATTCAGAAGTTGTTATACAAAATTTAATGAAAAACAGTAAACAGGGAGATAAACTCATACTCGAAATTGTGAAGGATATGGGATCCCAGGTTAAGATTAAAGATAATGAAGTTAAAATTTGTGGAAATGGCAGATTAAATGGAACAAAAGTAAATCTTAAAAATGCCCCTGATCTATTACCAACTGTTGCAGCTTTAGGTGCAATGGCTCAGGGAACCACATATATAAAAGGGGTTGAACATGCACGTTTCAAGGAAACAGATCGAATACATACATGTGCAACTGAACTTACTAAATTAGGAGTAGAAATCAAAGAAAACAATGATGGACTCGTAATAAAAGGAGGAGTTCATGGTGGAATTGTTAAATCCCATATGGATCATAGACTTGCAATGGCATTTTATATAATAGGATTAAAAGTGGGTAATATTATTATAGAAAATCCATCTGTTTATAATATTTCCTTTCCAGATTTTCCTTTGATCCTTAAAAAATTAACCACATAACACTTAAAAAAAAATTTCATTATTTTAATAAAAAAAAAAATATATATATATATATTATTTTATAAATTTAAGTAAATGGAGTTGTTTATTATATCCCTTATGATCCAACTTATAATTAAAAGATTAGAAGAATTATACAGTTTCAGAATCTTTGAAGACAGTGACCCTTTCCGTGTGCTTATAAGAACCATATTATCACAGCGTACAAGGGATGAGAATACTGATGCAGCATCTGCTTTATTATTTACAAAGTTTTCAACCCCTGAAGCCATTGCATATGCTCCTGTTGAGGAATTAGAAATTTTAATAAAAAAATCCGGATTTTATCATGTTAAAGCCAGAAGAATTAAGGAAGTTTCACGTATAATACATGAAGAATATGATAATATGGTGCCAAATAATTTTAAAGAACTTTTAAACCTTCCAGGTGTTGGCAGGAAAACAGCAAACTGTGTACTTGTCTATGGGTTTCATGAAGATGCAATTCCTGTAGATGTACATGTTCACAGAATATCTAACCGTATAGGACTTGTAGATACTAAAACTCCAGATGAAACAGAAGCAAAATTAAGGGAAGTTATTCCAAAGAAATATTGGCTTCCATTAAATGATCTATTTGTACAGTTCGGACAGAATATATGCAAACCCATAGGACCTAAACATGAAATTTGTCCAATAACCGAGATTTGCCATTATTATAATAAAATATAAATAATTCAATTTAAAAAAAAATGTAAAAAAAATAGTGGATCATATCCAATTTTAGTATCTAACCTTTTTTTGTAGGATGAATTATTATGAAATAAAAATTTTTATTCCCCTAAATTAGCTACTTCTCTTGCAAATGATTCTAATACCTTTTTTGAGAGCCCTTCAACAAATTTAAGAGACCCTGCACATTCATGGCCTCCGCCATCAATTCCAGCTTCAGGTATTTCATTAGCAAGTTTCCAAACTATTTCATTTAGATTAAATCCAAATCTTTCATTAACTGCATCTGTTGCACGTATAACACTGAAGTCAGGACCATATGCAAGTGTAATTATTGGTGTTTCCTCACCATATTTTTGAACTATATTATCATGTACAAATCCACAGGTTTTTCCAGGTGCTGGGAATGTGAATTTATGTGCATATTTCTCAACATCCAATACATTAAATATAATATCATTGGATAGTTTTTGTGATTTTAAATTTGGAAGTGCTGCTCTAAGCTGTGTTTGCACACGTTTCATGGATTCATTATAAAGGGCTGTGATTAGTTTTCCATGTTTTTCTTTGTTTTCAAGTCCTAGTATGGTATCTATTATACCTCTTCCATTCATAAATCTGAGATAGAATGCTTCAAAATCAACACATGATGCAATTTTATCTAATTCCTCTCTTGTATAACCTTTTTCTGCTGCAATTTCAATATATTTATTTGCTTCAGCAGATGCTGCATGGTCTCCAACAGCAGCAATTCCTGGTAGATGTATAAGTCTTTCTGTTACATCTGGATTTATCATATTAGCAACTTCTACTGCAAGTGCTCCTGCTGTTATCTGTGAATCTCCACCCACAAGATAGGGATTTACATGTACATCTACATATTCATCCACAGCAACTGTACCATTAACAACTTCACCAGGGAAATGATGGTCAATAACAACCACTTCAATATCATATATTTTAACTTTTATCAGAGCAAGAATATCCTCTTCAGTGGATCCATTATCCAATAATACTATTAATGGAAGTTTCTGTCCATGTCTTTCTACATCTTCCAGTGCAAATGAAAGATCTTTTACAACATCTTCAATTTCATAAAATGGAGCTTTACTTGGAGCTCTTTTAAAGTAATGCCATTCTGCATCACTATTATTATTTGCTTCTTTTAAAAGTGGTATAACTGCCTTTTCTATTGCTACACCTGCACATATACCATCTGCATCTGCATGGTGTCTTACAAGTATGGATCTTCCATCTAATATTGCTCTTCTTATTGCTTTGGCAGCATTATGCATCATTGGCCGTAGTTTATTTAATGTTTCACTTTCTATTAAGAACTCTGTTTCATCTGGTTCTGCTCTTTTATTTATTGCTTCATCTATTAGTTCCCTTATTTCAAGTGAATCTTGCCCTGTGAGTCTGTCAATTGATTCTGATTCTATCTGTATTTTACCTCCATGGAGGTTTACTTCACCTAATACTTCAGCTATGTTTCCCGTGTTAACACCAGGATAAACTCTTACACCAGGTTCATCAAATGCAGCAGCCCAAGTTATACCTGTTTCATCAGCTATTGTGAATATTGTTGGTCCGGATGTTTGTTGAACCTGTACAACTTCACCAACAATTCTAACTGTTTTACCCATGAATTTCTTGTTAATATCTCCTATTTTAGTACGTGAAATATTTTTTCTGAGTTTAATTATTTCATAGGAACCTTTTATTGTAGATGGTGAAAGATCAACTTCTCCTCTTGCTCTTTTAATTTCCATTACTTTTACAAAAAGTTCATCTCCAACAGAATAATTATGTGATCTTAATCTTAAAAGTCCAAATACCTTTTTAGAAAGACTTACAAATACTCCATAATTTTCTACTCTTGTAATTTTACCTTTATATTCACTGCCAATTTCCAGATCATCCATGTCACAGGCAGGATGGAGTATATAAACAATATCGGTAGGTTTACAGTTATTGCAGTAATCTCCATTTTCTTGGGGCTTTCCACATTTTTTGCAGACATTTAATTCTCCTTTTCCATTACATGCACTGCATTTTTCTGTTACTTCTATTTCTCCTTTGCCATCACATGCACCACATGGAACTTCCTGTTCTTCATCTAACTCAAA
>JAQVTJ010000015.1 GCA_028700095.1 Methanobacterium sp.
ATGGACTGTCATAAACACTAGTACCATTTAAAGTATCATTTACAGCACAACCCTCATGAGTACTGAAATTCAAACAACCAGCAACAGGAGCAGTCCAATTACCAGTAACAGCCCAAGAATTCAAATCCGCCAAATCCCTTTGAAGACCACCTACCTGGGAAGTAAGACTAGTTGAACTATCATCCTCTAATTTATATAGAATACCACATGTTATACATGCAGCTCCAAAGAAAAAAGCTAATAAAATGAAAGCATTACGCATCATAGTAACGGTACCATAATATTGGTTAATTTCGTGCTGCATGTTCCATTGAGCCATCGGTAGGTGGTGGTTTAAAGGAACTACGTGGTTTCTAACAATATTTACATGGCGCTGCGATATTATTGCTCCTAGTATACATAAAGGACATAACACTCCTGAAATAATACAAAGTGTTAGATCAAAACCCTGGGTCAGCGTATTATTTTCGTCTGTTTTTTGTGTTATTTGGGTGTTAATTTCTCTTTTTTGTTCTTGGTAGTGTTGGTTTACGAGTTTGGAGCTTGCTGTGAGATTATTAGGATCTCCTTTAATACCATTACCTGTATAGTATTTTGAAATTATCATAGGTCATGTTTTTGATTTTATTGTAGGGTCCCATTAAGATGATATTTTGGATGGTTATATTATTTTCTGGTTCTGATGGGTTGGGTTGGTTTTCTATTGTGATAAATTGAAGGTATCTGTTGTATTTACCTTGGCTTTTATATATTACTATATCTTCTGTTTGTAGTTGGTCAATGGATATGTTAGTGGTGTTTATTGTTCCTAATTGACGAGGTTTTAAATCAGATGCATCATCGTGTGATAGTATTTCAGCATGTTTTCCTAATGTAACAAGTTTTATTACAGATATTACTAATAGGTATATTGTTGGTAGTAATGTTTCCTTGCCTTCATCTCCAGTTTTGTCTATATTACTCTTTATTTTATAGGTGTTTTTTCCTATTTTGCAGATATTGTCCCATACATCGTCCCAATTCCACCATTTCCAATATTTGCAGCTATAAAACAAACACTATGAAAAATGCTAACTACCAAACGTGGTATAGAACATATATAATCCTTAATATTATAACCATGTTGAACAATATCTTTGTTATTATGCTCTATTTGCGCATTATCTTCTTTGAGATCATTAATTAATTCAACTCTCTCAGAAGCACTTTAGGAGCTATACTAATTATTAATAATATTATAAAAAAAATTAAAAATCTTTCTCTCAAATATAAACATACTCCTTCTTTTTTTTATATAAAAAAAATATTTTCTCTTATCAAATATAATAATATAACTATATAAGTGTGTTGCGATTTTAGGAGGCGACTGCTCATGCATTTTTCTCTATTACCTAATTAAATAATAAGAAGACATTATATTTTTTTAGGAGTGTAATGGGCTTTCTACACTCTCACATTTAAATATTGACGCTTATACATTTATTTGGTCATAAAATGGATTAACATCTAATATACAGTAAATAAAACAGGATTATATATTGTTGGGTGAAATATTTAAAATTACTGCATTCCAGAACATCCAAAAATAAATAATCGCTTTTAAAATGTGTTAAAAGTAGTAATATGATGATTTTATCTGTTAAAATTATTTTAACAGTCATATTTTTTAATATAACAGTTGAATTTGTTGTTGTGGATTTAAAAAGAGATAAGAAGTTAAGAAAATTCTTTTAAAATAAAAAAAGTTCCAGATGTGTTTCAAATTTCAGAATTTCTATAAATATAGTGAAGTGACTAAACCAGTATATTAATTGTATTTTTTAACAGGGAAAATCTGTAAATACAAAGTTATAACATCAAAAACCGCACATTAAAAATTTTTCAAAATATAAAAAAATAAGACTATAAAATGATATTTTGTAGATTTAGGCTGTGAAAAGTTTTGTTGTTTTTTTCACAGCATTTATTTTAACAAGTACTGATATTCTGTTACCTTTATTTAGGATATCCTTCTTCTTTGGAATTGTTATTTCACCATTTTTATATAATGCTGCAATTATAAAATCATCTGTTGGACTAACATCCATTATTTTTTTGCCTATTATATTTTTATTTTCAATTTGGATGTCTAATAATTCTGCATTTCCTTTTCCTATAATGATAAGATCAGCAATTTTTGGGCGGATTATAAGTTTTTCTAGGTAACTGGCTGCTGTAAGTTCAGGGCTTATAACATCATCTATACCTACTTTTTTAAATGCATCTTCATGATCAGGGTTGCTGACTCTGGCAATTATTTTTTTAATATTATAATCTTTAACAAGGATACATGATAGTAGGTTTGCTTCATCATGTCCTGTTGCTGCTACAAAAACATCAGCATCACCTACATGTGCTTTTTCAAGGGTTTTTATATCTGTTCCATTACCACATATAACCAGAGCATCTAATCCGCTTGCTGCGTTATCGCATAACTTTGAATCACTTTCAATGAGAGTAACATCATGTCCTCCTGAAACCAGGTATGATGCCAGATTAAGTCCGACTCTTCCGCCGCCCATTATAACTATATACATATGATTTACACCAGCTGAAAAATTTAGTTTAATAATGCTTTAGTTTAATAGTAGTTATTAATTTAATATCTTCAAAACTAGATTTGGGGGTTTTTTTTATATTTTTTTTTTTTTATATTTGTTAATGTATTTTATCTCATTATGCTTTAGATCTATTAAATCTTTTGAAAAGATCAAAACCTCCTTTAATAAGAACAAGTGCAGGTATAATTTCTATTCTCCCTACCCACATACCGAATATTAGGAGTATTTCTGGGATTTTAGGCATTGTGTGGGTGGTTATTCCTACAGAAAGACCAACATTACCTTGTGCTGATGAAATTTCAAATAATGAATCAATTCCTCCATATCCATAACCCATGAAAACTAGCCATGTAATAAAAAGTATGAATAAATATAAAAATGTGTAATTTCCTGCTTCTTTTATTTCTGCATCTTGAACTGCTTTACCAGCTATTTTTCTTGGAATTACAGATCCTTCAGGTGATAAAATCTTTATAATTTCCCAATAAATTCCTTTTACAAGTGTAACAATCCTTATAAGCTTTATTGCTCCAGTTGTTGAACCTGCAGCCATACCAATTATCATACATGCTGCTAATATTACTTTAGAAAAATCTGTCCACCCGGCTTGTGTAGTTATGGGCAGTGTATTGGAACCAGTACAACTAAGAGCTGAAACAACATAAAAAATAGCATTAAGACTTGAAAAATGGGAATATATTATAAGAAGTACTGAAAATATGGTTAATATAATGATCATTGCCTGGAATTGGATATCTTTGAAAACATCTAAAAACTTTCCTTTAAGTGCATTGTAATGTACAAGAAAACTTGTTCCGCCTATAATCATCAATATAATGGTAATTATTGTTATAATATTGTTATTATATGCACCTATGTTATTATTTTTAATTGACATGCCACCTGTGGAAAGGTTGGTAAAACAGTTATTTATAGCATCGAAAAGTGTCATACCTGCAAGAACATAAATCATAATACCTAGAACAGTGTAGAAAAGGTATATCCACCAAATAATTTTAACTGTATTGGTTATACTGGGTTTAATCTTTTCTTCACGGGCTTCTGCTTTATAAAGTCTACATGCGGTGGTTCCTGGACGAATCAAAATACCTATTACAACAATAACAACTCCAAGACCACCCACCCATTGTTCAATACTTCGTAGAAATAGAACTGATTTTGGGAGGATTTCCACATCCAGATATATGGAAAGTCCACTTCCAGTCCATGCAGACATACTTTCAAAATATGCATTTAAAAAACTAACATCTGTTGAATACATCAAACAGATACTACCCATAAGAGCTGCCCAAAGCCAGGCAAAACCTGCTATTAACATTCCATGTTTCAGTCTTAAATTAACTTGAGCATTAAATAATCGTCTGAATATATATCCTATGGAAAGTGATAGTATGCCTGATATTAGAAAGCCGCCATAATTGTTTTCACCATATATTAATGTAACAATTAATGGTATTAGCATTACAACACCAACACCTTCCATTACAATTCCAAGATTTTTAAAAATTAAATAAAAATCTTTCTTTCTTAAATAACCTATCATTAACCTATTATAATGGTTTATCTAATATAAATATATTAGATAAAAATAGAAAATTTGGAGTTAAAAAATTATTCTTTAATATTAAAATTTTCCAACTTCTTATTAATATTGGGATTTAGCTGGATTATTTTTTTGCTTCTTTATTTTCTTCTTTTAAAAAGTTTGCAATATCAGTTATACTATTCATAAGTGGTGCAGGGAATATTATAGTTGAATTTTTCTCAATAGCTATCTGATTTAACACTTGCATTATTCTAAGTTGTAAAGCAATTGGATGTTGGGATATTATATCTGCAGCATCTCCAAGTTTAGCTGCTGAAAGATATTCTCCTTCTGCAGCAATAATTTTTGCTCTTTTTTCTCTTTCTGCTTCAGCTTGCATTGCAATAACACGTTTCATTGTATCTGGAAGTTTAATATCTTTTATTTCTACTGTTGTAACATTTATTCCCCATGGTTCGCTGTGTGCATCTATAATTTCCTTAATTTTAAGGTTAATTTTAGATGTTTCTGAGAGAATTTCATCTAGATTAAATTGTCCAACCACACTTCTAACAGTAGTTTGTGATATTTGATTAACTGCCTTGCTAAAATTTTCTACTTCAACAACTGCTTTATAAGGGTCTAAAATTTTAAAATATGCAACAGCAGCCACATCTATTGAAACATTGTCTTGGGTTATAATCTTCTGTGAAGGTATGGGCATTGTGATTATTTGTAATGAAGCCTTGACCATACGATCTACCAAGGGTATAATTAATCTTAATCCTGGTTCTTTCACTTTTATAACTTTTCCTAGACGGAATACAATACCTCTTTCATATTGATTAACAATCCGTATAGATAGGCTTAGTAAAGTCAAGAGTATAAGTCCAATAATGATTAATGTAAACCAGTCCATTTTTAACCACTCCTATGTTACTATTTTTTTCTATATTAATAATTTAGCTTACAAACATAATAAAATTTATTATCTTTGATACAAGAGATTTATTATAAAGTCCCAAAAAAAATCTGGCTATTTCTATTAATGGAATTGTTGTTTAAATTGGTAATATATAATATTATGGATAATAAAAATATAATAAAGCCTTTAAAGAAGATAAAAAGATTATTTATTCTTTAGATTATGATTTTAAATAGTGTTTAAGGAGGTTATTATCCTATAAACTATATTTAGAATAATTTATTCCAGTAAAATCTTTAAATTAATAGTAATAATTCTATTAAATGTAAGCTCTTTATCTAAAATATAGATGATTGATGATCCAAGTAGATCAAAGTATTAAAAAATACAGATTAAGCACCTTTTTATGGTAATTACCATTTCAAATAACTTTATTTATTAAAAATAGAAGCAAAGAAGGCTTATTAATTATAAATTAAATAAATGGGTTTTAATAAGTTTTTAAGGGTAAAAATTGCTTTAATATCGTTTTTCACTTGTTTTTATGACCGAAGTGTTTAAATGTTATTGTTTCTTAATTATTTCCTATGTCTGGAAATTCTTAGTATTTGATTTTAAGACAGAGGGGGCTGTATATATTAATAAAAAATTATTATTTTCAGTATTATTACTTTTATGTTTGGCAGTTGTAAGTATGAATATGGCATCAGCAGGAAGTAATGTTCTATTGGCAGATCATACAACGCCAAAAGTGACTTTAGTTACTCCTGCAAGTAATAGTATTGTAATATCAACAAAGAATATTAAAGTTAGATTTAGTGAAAAAATCAAATTTGGAAATAAAAATATAGTACTTAAAACCATTAGTGGAAAAACCATACCCACCACAAAATCCATTAGCAATAATATTCTAACAGTTACACCAACATCAACAGTGGAAAGTGGTGTGAAATATTCGCTTATAATAAATTCTGGAAGTGTAACTGATATTGCTGGAAACAAAGTTTCTAAGTATACTACTATTTTTACTGTTTCACCAATTACTTTAGCTCAAATGAAAGATGGGTTGTCAAGGGCTCAAAAATTTTATAACCAACATAATAGATTGCCTAATTATGTAAGTTTTGGTACTAAAAAGATAGATATAACCTTTTTTCAGAAAATCATTGCAACACAGGATTTGAAAATAATTACAAATAAATATCCTGATGGATGGGTTTCACTTAATAATGTTGTATATGATAGACAGAACACAGCCTATACTTGCGGACCATCATCTCTTAAAATGGCATTATCAAACTTTGGTATGTACCTAAATGTAATGGACCTAGCATCTTATGCAGGTACTACTACTACTACTACTACTAATGGAACAAGCCATACTGGTTTAATAAATGCTTTAAATAAGGTGAATGTGAAATATGGTAAACATTTCAGTTTATATGATGTAACATTCTCATCAAAGGATGGGAGGGCCTTAGAAATTATTTAACATGTAATACTCCGGTAATTATACATATTCAATCATTTTACCATGAAAACTCAGGTCATTATGTTCTTTTAGTTGGGATGGATATTAATAATGGACTTGTTAAAATTGCAGATCCTTCCTATGGATATAGGACATTAACATTTGATCAACTATTAACAAAAATGAATTGGGTTGTAAATACAGGAAGATCAACAAAAGTATTATTACCATTAACAAACTAGGAAAATATTATTATCCTAGGGATATTAAATGTAATATAAAAGCTTAAAAAAAGGAGTGTATACTTTACCCATCCTATTTTTTTTTATTTAAAATTATTGATTTAAAAAAAAATTTATTATAAAAATAGAGGATTTAATAAAGAAAAAATTATTAATATAATCTTCTGCTATGAATTAATTAAATATTTCTTTAACAAAAACTTTTTAGTAGGCTTAAAGTAAATTGATACTTATTATTTTGTTTTGGAATATTCTATTGTTTTATAAGAAATAATTAAATTTAAGAGAATATTAAAATATCCAAGATATTTATAGATTAAATATTAAAATATAATCCATGAGGGTGTAAATATTAAAGTAAAACTCAGTATTATAATACCAACATATAATGAAGAGGAATATCTTCCTAAACTCCTTTACAGTATTAAAGAACAGGATTTTAAAGATTATGAGATAATAATAGCTGATGCAGGATCAACAGATAGAACAAAGGAAATTGCAGAAATATCCAGTACTAAAGTTATAAATGGAGGTTTACCTGCTTTTGGTAGAAATAATGGTGCCAAAGTAGCTGAAGGAGAATATTTATTATTTTTAGATTCAGATGTGGTGCTTTCAGCAGGATATCTTAAATCTGCAGTTGAAGAATTCGAAGAAAAAAGTCTTGGAATTGCAATTACACAAATCATACCTTTAAGTGATAGAAATGTGGATAAAGTTCTACATAAATTTGCTAATTTTTTTATGAAACGTGCAGAATCTATAAAACCTCATGGTGCAGGTTGTTATGGGATTTTAACCACTAAAATTCTGCATGAAAAGGTAAAAGGTTTTGATGAAGAATTAGATTTTGGTGAAGACAGTGATTATATTGAAAGAATTGCTAAAATAAGCAAATTTAAAGTATTAAGAAATCCTAGGCTTTTAGTTTCAACAAGAAGACTTGAAAAAGAAGGACTAAAAGACCTTGCATTTAAATATACTAAAAGCACTATTTATGATTTCAGAGGGAAAAAAATCAGTGCCGAAGAATTAGATTATAAATTTGGCTATGAAACAGAGGAAAATATTAATTCTAAACCTAGAATAATCTACGCTGCATGTGGGGAAGGAATGGGGCATGCTATACGAACTTCTGTGATTTTAAACCATTTAAAAAATGATAATGAAATTATTATATTTGCAAGTAGCAGAGCCTTTGAATATTTATCAGGAAAATTTGATAATGTTTATGAAATCTATGGTTTTAACACTGTTTATGAAAATAATGCAGTGAATGATAAAAAAACATTTATAAAAGCTATGAAAACCTTTCCTCGTGATGTTATGGATAATATTAAACTTCTTTATAATATTGCAAATGAATTTAAACCAGAACTCATAATATCAGATTTTGAATTTTATTCCAATATCTTAAGTAAAATTATAAGAGTTCCTATGATTAGCATTGACAATATGCATGTTATAACACATTGTAAAATTGATGTACCAAAAAAATATTCCCGAGACAAGCTCAAAGCAGAAGGTGTGGTAAGATCATTTATTATGTTACCTCAAAAATATCTTATTACCTCTTATTTCTATCCTGAAATTAAGAATCATGAAAAGGTATCTATGTTCCCGCCTATACTAAGGGATGAGATTTTAAATATAAACCCAATAAAAGGAGATCATGTCCTTGTTTATCAGACAAGCACATCAAATTCAAAACTTATAGAAATACTTAAAGAAGTAGATGAAAATTTCATAATATATGGTTTTGACTGTGGAAAGACAGATGGAAACCTTATATACAGAGAATTTAATGAAGATCAATTTTTCCAAGATCTTGGAACATGTAAAGCTGTTTTAGCAAATGGAGGTTTTACACTTATTAGTGAATCTATTTATCTTAAAAAACCCATACTCAGCATTCCAGTAAAAGGACAGTTTGAACAAGTTTTAAATGCAATATATCTTGAAAAATTAGGATATGGGGAATTTCATGAAGAACTAGATTTAGATATTGTTAAACAATTTTTATCTAAACTTAATACATATGGTGATACATTAAAATCATATAATCATGATTGGAATAAAGCAATTTTAAAAGAACTTGATCATTTAATTAAAATTTATTCCAAATAAATAATTTCAATACAATATAATTTTGAATTTATTTTATATTAGGATGAATAAATAAAAAATTTATTAACAAATCATTTGCATAATAGTATAATATGATTGGTATAATGTCGGATAGCCATGATAATATAGGTGCCATTAGAAAAGCTATAAAAATTTTTAATAATAATGATTTAGACATTGTAATACATGCAGGAGATTTAATATCTCCATTCACTGCATTGGAATTTAGAAAACTAGAACCAGAACTTGTTGCTATTTATGGTAATAATGATGGTGATAAGGAAGCTCTTAAAACAGCTTATAAAGAAATATGTGTTTTAGAAGATTTTAAAGAAGTTTCAGTAGAGGGCTGGAAATTTTCTATTATTCATGGTACTAACGAAGCAATTGTAGAATCTCTTGCTAAATCTGGGAAATATGATATTGTTATTAGGGGTCACACCCATAAAATGGAAATATTAAATGAAGAAACAATGATTATAAATCCTGGTGAAGTATGTGGATATGTTTCAGGAGAACAGACAGTTGTTTTATTAGATACTGATGATTTAAGCTATATATCTATGAAATTAATCATATTTTTTTATCTATATATAAAATCTTAATAAAATTATATTTACTTAAAACTAGACATTAAAAAAAAATCTGTTCAAAAATATCAGATTTGTAAAAAAAAAAGAAATTATAGTTATTCCAGATTATATTAATATTATCTAAGGGAATGGATATTTATGAATAATAAAACTATTATACTGTTTCTTGTTGGAGTAGGGATTCTAGCAGCAATGGTTTTATATATTGGACCTGAAAAAATTGAAAGTGCTTTGCAAAATGCAAATCCATTATATGTGGTATTGGCAGTTATAATTCAATTTATAATATATGGAATGTTAACCCAAAGATGGTCTATTACAATACATTCACTTCAAATATCCATAAAAAGAAGATATGTTTTTCCAATGCTAATGGTAGGTCTTGCAGTTAATAATATCACACCCAGTGCTAGGGGAGGAGGAGAACCTGTTAGGGCATATATGTTGGGAAAATTTACTGATGCTCCAATGGAAAACAGTTTTGCCACAGTAATAGCAGACAGAGGGCTTGATACATTTCCTTTTGTATTATTGGCAATTTTAACTATAATATTTTCTGTTTCATTTCTTAATCTTCCTCAATGGACTGTTTTTGTTTTGATAATATCCCTTATCTTTTTAATTTTATGTTTTATCATAAGCCTATACATGTCCATTAATGAGGTTATGGGTCAGAAAATAACATTCTGGGTAGTGGGAATTATAAAAAGATTTTCAAAAAGCAAACACTTTGAGATTGAGAAAAAAGCTATAAAAGCTATGAAGGGATTTCAAAATAGTATGCGTATTATGATACGTGATAAACCTGTTTTAATGTATGGACTTCCTTTATCATTTTTAATATGGTTCTTGGAAATAGTTAGAGTTTATATGGTTTTTGCATCATTTGGTGCTGAAATATCTATTGGGGTAATTGCAGCAGTATTTGTAATAGCTACATTAATAGGATTAATACCTCTTCTTCCAGGTGGTGTAGGTGCTGTTGATGGAATGATGATAATATTATATTCTGCAGCAGGTGTGCCACCATCAATAAGTGCAGCTGCAACTATTATTGAAAGGTTAATATCGTTTTGGATGACTTCATTTATTGGAATAGGTATGCTTCCATATGTGGGTTCAAATGTTTTGGAAAAATTCTCAGACAAGTTTTAGTTTAATTAAATAAAATATTTTTTTTTTAATTTTATTATAATGACTCCAGGATTAAATGGAAAAATTTATAACTTCTTCTAAACTACGATCTAGACGGTGATAATCATGGAAATAAACGGAGTGGAAATAGAAGATAATTTTGCAGAAGCATTTGGCATACAAGTATCAAGAATTCTTATAACTGCAGCAACCAAAAAATTGGCATTAGTAGCAGCTACTGAAGCCACAGGTTACGGAACATCAGTAATAGGATGTCCTGCAGAAGCAGGAATAGATGGTTATGTACCTCCACAAGATACTCCTGATGGAAGACCAGGTTATATAATAATGATCTGTAACATGAATAAAGGTAAACTTGATCATGAATTACTTGAAAGAGTAGGAATGTGTATTTTAACTGCAGCAACCACAGCTGTCTTTGATTGGATGGATGAGCCTGATGAAAAACTTAAAACAGGTCAAAAACTAAAATATTTCGGTGATGGATACGAACAAACATTAAAGATAGAAGGAAGAAAAATACATTCTATCCCATTAATGTCAGGCGACTTTTTAGTTGAAGCAGAATTAGGAATAAAAGCAGGTGTTGCAGGTGGAAATTTCTTTATTCTCGCAGAAAACCAACCAGCAGGATTATTAGCTGCTGATGCTGCTGCTGATGCTATTAAAGCAATTCCTGGTACTATAACTCCTTTCCCGGGAGGAATAGTTGCTTCTGGTTCTAAAGTTGGTTCATTAAAGTACAAATTTTTAGGAGCTTCCACAAACGAAAAAATGTGTGTTACTTTAAAAGATGAAGTTGAAGGATGTGAAATACCTGAAAATGTTAATGGTGTCTATGAAATAGTTATTGATGGAGTAGATGAAGAAGCAGTTAAAGCTGCTATGAAAGCAGGTATTGAAGCTGCAGTTAAAATTTCTGGAATAATCCAGATAAGTGCAGGTAACTTTGGTGGAAATCTTGGTAAATATCAAATTAAGCTTCATGAACTTTTCTAATAATTGAAAGTAGATTTCCATATTATTTTTTTTTTATTAAATTTTTTTGGTATATTAATCCTTATTCTAGTGTATACAGAATTTTTCTATTTTTTCACTTCCAACAATATTCCAAATATCCTCTTCAGAAAGATCCACACCTAAAAGCATTCCAGTTTTTTTCAATGCATTTTCTATTTCTACTATTTTTTTTATATTCCCTGCAGATACTGTGTGGGAATGAACTTGTCTTGATATTTGGGATAATGTTTCAAGGGATCTTTGTGCATCTGGCTTTTTATATTCCTCTTCACATTTTTTAAGATCATTAACATCTTTTATATAGAGTTTTCTTGTTATTACTTGTTTTAAACCTGGTAAGTAATGTTTAGAGTCTAATATTCTACCACCCAGTTTTATGATGATTTTTTTATCATCAATATCAATTGCTTTGTGTATTAATAGAAATTCATGTACCCTACTATATTCAGATATTTTTCCGGTAATTTCATGATGGGCTAAATTCACACCTAAAAGAAATCCTCTTGTTTTTAACTCTTTCTCAACTGCAGCTAAGCTTCGTGTGTCTTTGCCTGATATGGTATGGGAATGAATTCCTCCACCTGATAGAATGTAAAGTCTTTCAAGGGTTTCTCTTCTTTTAGGGTCATGTTCTAGGTGTGAAAAAAATCTTTCCAGCTCTTTTTCATCTGAAAGTCTGATTTTTCTCTTTAGAGGTTCTTTAAATCCGGGAGGATAATATTCAATATCTTCTAATGTACATCCATGTTTAAGAATTATCTTTCCTTCTTTTAGGATATCTTGGATGTCATGGCTTTCAGTTATTTTTATTTCAGGTTTTAATATGATTTCAACCATTCTGCCACGTTTTTTTGCAGCTTCTTTTATTTCATCTTCTGTTAAACTTATTCCTAATAGAAATCCTTCTTTTTTTAGTTTTTCTGCAACTTTTTCAAGACTTTCCTTATTGGGTCCTGAAATCCAATGGGAGTGAATTCCACTTACTGATTCATAGATATTTTCTAAAGATTTTTTTCTAGATTTTTCACGTTCTAAACTGTTTAAAAATCTGTTTAGCTGTCCAATATCTGCTATGCCTATTTTTCTTGCAAGAGGCTCTTTAAATTCTGGTAAATGGTATTCTATATTTTCAAGGGTGCATCCATGTTTTAACATAATTTCAGATTCTTTTCTTATATCTTCTTCTCCATGGATTTCTGTGAATTTCATAATTGTAGGTTCCATTGATGCAAAATAAATATCTTCTGCTCCACTTGTTTCAGGGGATATTACTTTATCTGCACCAGCACGATATAATCGACGTATATTTTCACTTTTACTAGCTCTTGTAACTATCTATATCTTAGAATGTATTTCTCTTGCTGTTAATGTTATGAACAGATTATCCACATCATCTCCTGTGGTTATGATAATTCCCCGTGCTCTTTCTATTCCTGAGTCTAGGAGTATATTTTCATTGGTTGCATCTCCAGGAATTGCAAGAACATCAGTATCAATCCAAAGATCTTTTTCTAATATATCCCTATTTTTTTCAATTATTATTGCTTTAATATTCCTTTTTTTCAGCTCCTTATAAACAGCACTTCCCACTCTTCCATAGCCACAGAGTACAAAATGATCATTACTTGAAGCTATTATTCTTCTTTGTTTAGCACTTGAAGCTATTTCTTCAACTGTCATTGTAACCACCGTTATTGTTAATGTAAATGCATAAGCAAGTAGAGCAACACCACCCTTACAAGAGTTACAGTAAACATTTTTTGTAATGGAGTTATTGGTCGGATATCACCAAAACCAACTGTTGCAATTGTTTGTATTGTAAAATAAATAGAATTAACAAGATCTAAATGCATTATATATCTAGATCCTATCATACCATAAATTATAAGCAGTATAACTCCTAATAATGCATAATAAACCAGCTTAAATGGTTTGTCATGAAGGTTGTTAAATTCTGGTAGTAGTTGCATGTATGGTGGCGCATTGTATGATCACCATTTTAGATATTTTTCATTAATTGGATTGGGATAATATTATAGGTTATTATTAAATATCATCTGTTTTATAATTTAATACTAGTGATAACATGAATATAATGGACATGATGGTTGTGGATGCCAATACCGATGCATTGGGAATATCTAAGGCTTTGCTCATGGAAAATGCTGGAAAATGTGTTGCCCAGAAAATATTTGAAATTTCAAAGCCCTGTAAAATAAATATATATGCTGGAACAGGGGGAAATGGTGGAGATGGATTTGTAGCTGCAAGATATCTTCATAATCATGGTTTTGAAGTAGAACTTTCCCTAATTGGACATTCGTCACGTATAAGTTCTTATGAAGCATTAAAAAATTGGGAATTGCTTTCTAAATTAAATATTGAAACTAATAATATAATACTGAATATTATTGAAGATCACTCCCAATTAGAATTTAACAACGCAGAATTGGTTATAGATGCAATACTTGGAACAGGAACCAAAGGAAAACTTAGAAAACCAGTTTCTAAAGCAATAGATATTATTAATAATTCAAATAGTACTGTTATTGCTGTAGATATTCCAACAGGAATGGATCCACAAACAGGAATTGTGGAATATAAAGCTGTTAAGGCAGATTTCACCATAACATTCCATAAGAAAAAAAGTGGTCTTATAAATGCTGATAAGGAATATGTGGGAAATATAACAGTCTGTGATATTGGAATACCTAAAGAAGCTGAGTTATACACAGGTCCCGGGGATTTATTGAGACTTAAACAGCGAAATTTTAATTCTCATAAAGGACAAAATGGTAAGGTATTGATTTTAGGTGGTAGTGAAGATTATTCTGGTGCCCCTGCATTTGTAGGAATATCTGCATTAAGATCAGGTGTTGATATATCGGTAGTTGCTTGTCCTAGATGTGTTACATCTACTATTAGATCATATTGCCCGGATTTAATTGTTAAAAGTCTTTCAAACAACTATATAACATTTGATGATATTGATAAGATAATGGAATTATCAAAGAATGCAGATTCAATGGTAGTTGGCTGTGGTATTGGAAGAGAAGAAGAAACTGGTTTGGCTTTAAAAGAGATAATTAAAAAAATTAATATACCCATTATAATTGATGCAGACGCACTTAAACTATTAAATTTTGATTTAATTAAACAATATAAAAATGAAGTTATATTAACACCTCATAAAACAGAATTCAAAGCTTTTTTTGGATTGGATGTACCAAAAAAATTAGATCAACAAATTAAAACAATTATAGAATGTTCAAAAAAATGTAAATCTACCATACTGCTTAAAGGATCTACAGATATTATTTCAAATGGGTATAAAATAAAACTTAACACAACAGGAAATCCAGGCATGACTGTTGGTGGAACAGGTGATATATTAGCAGGTATTGTTGGTGCTTTAGTTGCACAGGGATATGATATATTTGAAGCTGCATATTTAGGATCTTATATTAATGGAAGTGCAGGGGATCTTACAGCAGAAGATTATGGATATAATTTAATTGCAAGTGATATTTTGAAATATATACCTAAATTATTTAAAAAAAGAATTTAATCAATATAATCCTAGAACACCTAAAATTATAAGTAATATAACACCTATAAATCCACCAAATCCTGCAACAAGAACTGTTAATATATTAATGGGAATATGAACAAATGGAATTAAATCCATTATAAAAAGAAGTATAAGACCAAAACCCATATGTACCAATATTTTAACTATTATTCCTGTGGCTTTAAAAAGAATTATTAAACCTACAACTATTATAGCAAGTATTATTCCAATTAATATTGTGCTAATCATTATATTTTTATCCTAAACCTAATTTTTTTTATATAATTATAAGAATATTGTTTTAAAATAATATTGAGGATATAAAATATATCCTCATTTGTTATATTTTCTACATACTCTCTGATAGCATGCAGCTTGTAATGCATAGTTTTTAACCATTCCAGCCATTTCTCTTTGATCTGTTTCTTTATCTTCAAATGTAATTGCTTCTTCACTGTATAGGCTGTAAGGAGATTCTCTGCTCAGTGTTTGAACACTTCCTTTATGTAGTTTTAACTTTACATTTCCAGTTACTCGTTTTTGCATGTTATCTATTATACAATCAAGATCCTCACGTAAAGGTTCATGCCATAATCCATTATATACTAGTTCTGAATAGGTTTGTGTAATAGTATTTGCAAATTTAAGTTCTTCTCTTGTTAGTGTTAACTGTTCAAGTGCTTTATGGGCAGTTAAAATTAAAACTGCACCTGTGATTCATAATTTTCCCTTGATTTCAGACCAATTATTCTGTCTTCAATAATATCAATTCTACCAATTCCATGTAATCCACCAATACGATTACATTCACTGATAATATCAAATGCACTCATTTCCACGCCATCAATAGCTATAGGAACACCCTTTTTAAAGGTCATATTTATTATTTGGGCTTCATTTGGTGCATTTTCAGTAGAAACTGTCCATTCAAGGCATCTTCTGGGGTTTGTACCATAAGATCTTCTAATTCTTCTCCTTCAATGGATCTGCCCCATAAATTTTCATCTATACTATAAAGTTTTTCAGAGTAAAGTGGAATATTATGTGTCTTAGCATAGGCCAATTCTTCTGTCCTAGTTAAACTTAAATCTCTAACAGGAGCTATTATTTCACAAGGGGATGAAGCTCTTATAGCAGTTTCAAACCTAAATTGATCATTTCCTTTTCCTGTACAGCCATGTGCTATTGCATCTGCATTTTCCTTTTCAGCTAGTTGAACTACTTTCATAGCTATTAAAGGTCTTGCAAGAGATGTACTTAAAGGATATCCCTCATATTCTGCATTGGCTTTAACACCTCTGAATATATATTCTTCAGCAAATTCATCTTTTGCATCAATTGTATAGTGTTTCTTTACATCTATTTCATTTGCAACTTCTACAGGCCTTCTAATCTCTGTTTGAGGCTGTCCAACATCTACGCATACAGTTATAACCTCCATATTATATTTTTCCTGAAGTAACTTTACACATACAGTTGTGTCTAACCCACCGCTGAATGCAAGAACAACTTTTTTCATTTAATCACCTGAATACTCCATATTTTTTTTTATTTATTAAGGCCTTTTCAATATTTTTTTTTTTTAATAACAGAATATGAAAGTTTAATACATTTTAACATATATTTTTCATGTTTTTATTCATTTAAAGATTATATTATAAAATAAGGTATGGAAAGTAAATCATCCACATAAAAAAAAATGTTAATTAATATAAATATTTCTTTTATATTACCATAATTTAGCTTGAAAAAGTATTAAACAGATTTAGGGTTTAAAATTGTAATTAGAAATAGTTCTAATTATAATAAGATTTGATACAATAGTTTGTAAGTTTAATAAAATTTAATGAATAATATTTATAGATAACTAGGATTTCTAGTAAATTAAATATATTAAAATTAAATTTAATAAAAGATGTTTAAGTGGTGGGAATGGTTCATAAAGATAATATTATAATTCTATCTGATAAAACAGGAGGAATTTTAGATAAGAATAAAAATTTTATGGCATATGTTCCTGATGCAGATATATGTAATCAGTTGGTTGATTCAGCCCAATATGGTACTCCAATGCTTAAAATTGGATGTTCATCTCCTAAAATAATGATAAGTGCAGGTGTACATGGAAATGAACTTCCAGCACAAATTGCGGCGTTAACCCTTATAAAAGAGTTGTATGATAAAAATATAAATGGTACAGTTTATATTATTCCATTTACAATACCTACTGCTACAATGGAAAATTCAAGACGGTTTAATGGATTTGATATGAATAGAAGTGCTTCTAAGGAAGGTTCTATTACCAATAAAATTTTAAATACCATGGATAATCTTAGTATTGTAGCAGTAGCTGATTTTCATTCTACCAAACCAAGGAGTAATCCTGGAATTGAAAGTGTTTTCTGTTCAAAAAGTCCTTGTGCTGAGAGCTATTTTATTGCTAAATATATTACAAATATTATGTCTTCAAAAATTATCTGCCACCCAATTGCAGGATTTTTATATAGTGGTGCAATTGAAGATGAAAGTAATAATAGAGGTATTGCAGCAGTTACTTGTGAAGTGTTATCTGAAAACTGTGTAATTACAAAGGGAAGTCTTGAAAGATCCTATCTTCAAATGATATATTATTTAAAATATTTTGGAATAATTTAATTATTATAAATAATTCAATTTATTTCGAAAATATTGGAAGAAAAGTATTATTAATGGAAAATATAAAGTTAAATCGATACAATGTCATCTTATAAAGAACATGTTTTAGCCTCAATAATAATGGTTTTCCCATTTTTTCCCGAAGTTTTCTATATTGGACTAGCTGTTATTGGTGCATCTATAATAGATATGGATCATAATGTTAATCAAAAAAATATTATAATTATGGGATTGTTAGGTGTTATATTATCATTATTACTTTATATATTCCAACTTCCCTATCTTGTTGGTTTTTTAATTGTTTTAATGGCTGTTTTATTTTATATTTCAGATCACAGAGGATTTATGCATTCAATATTGGGAATTATTTTTATTACAGGTTGCATATCCCTTTTTGTGCTGGGTGCTTATACATTACTATCTAATTATAATATAAATGTGAATATAATTTTAATTATTATTCTCCTTATTCTTGGAATTGTGATTTTAAATAAAAAACTAGTACCTATATTTGGATTTTTAATTATAATTGGAATTATTTTTACAGATATTGGATTTAATATTTATTATATGGTATTAGCCATATTTTTAGGTTGTTTAAGTCATATAATATTAGATTTGTTCACTCCTTCAGGAGTACAATTATTAAGTCCTCTTTCTTCAGAAAAATTTAAAAAACTAGCTGGATTAACTTTATTAGGTATTTGGGTAGGTTGTGTACTTGCATCTGTTGTTTTATATAATAATAACTTTTTTATTATTAAATTATAATATACAAGGGTTTAAAAGTTTTTAACAATATTTTTTATTATATAAATAATATTATTTTTTGCAAAATGTTTTTATTAAATGAATTAAAAAGGTTATAGTTAATTTTATATATGTCCTGTTTTAATGTTGAATTAATTATCATGTGTAATGATTTTATTATATATTATTAAATTGTATTATAAAAGTATTATTTTACATGTTAATTATTAATTAACGAATCTAAATAATATAAAGGGAGTTAAATTCACAATGTTTATAACCAGAATATTCTATGGAATAGCTTATTTCATTGTTCTTATCTTTGAAATATTAAAAGCAGAATTGGACGTTGCCCAAAGGGTTTTAAATGGTCAGGTTGAACCTGTTGTTATTGAGATAGAAACCGAACTTAAAAGACCAATATCACAGACAATTCTTGCAAATAGTATAACATTAACTCCTGGAACTCTTTCAATTGATCTTGATTCTGAAAATTGCATATTAAAAGTAGCAACAATATCTCCACGTTCAGTTGAAGAGATAATTCCGTTTGAATCATATATAAAAGGGATGTTAGAATGAACATACTGCTTATATCAGAATATATTCTATTGGGTGCACTTGCAATATTTGCAATTGCCACAATAAGAATTACAACAAGGAAGAAAATTGCAATGGCACTTGTAGGTTTATCAGGATTAAGTATTGCAATTGCAACAGCACTTGTATTAGTGCAGCATATGTATAATCTAGGTTTTTGTAGGGATATTGCAATTGCACTAATATTTTTAGGACCTGTAGGAACCATAGCATTTGCAAGAGTTTTAAGAGGATGATCATGTGACAGATGTAATAACATTGATACAGTCAGCAATACTTATAATTGCTGCATTTTTGCTGCTTTTAGCAGCTTATGGAATTTTGAGGTATGGGGATAATATTGAAAATATAATCTATGCCAGAATACATATATTAGGAGTTGCAGACACTGCTCTTATAATAGCATTGTTAGCACTTAACGAACCTCTTTTGGCAGCAGCCTACTTCATTTTAGCACCATTTGCAGCACATGCAATAGCAAATGGTTACTTCTATGGGGAGGAAGAACAATGATCGAATATATTTTCATGATAACAGCGATTTTAGGTGCGATAATATCATTAATGCAAAGGGATCTTTTAAAAGTCGCTATTTTAACAGGTATTCCTGGAGCTTCAATTGCTTTCCTTTATCAATATCTACAAGCCCCAGATGTTGCACTTACCCAAGCGATTGTTGGTTCTGCAATAGTACCAGTATTTTTTGCACTGGCAGTATTAAGAACTCGTAGGGTGGAGGAATAAAATGATAATAGACACACAACTAGCAGCACTTTTCACAGCAGGGGCATTGATAGTAATAGGCATTTTTGGTGCGTTATTCCTTGATAATTTGATTAAAAAAGTTATAGCATTAGCATTTATAGGTGATGGTGCTAATTTATTCCTTGTATCTCTGGGTTATAAAGCCGGAGGTATAGTTTATATATTTTTACCTGGAATGGCAATGAGTAATTTTTCACAAAATGCATCATATCCACTTCCATATGCTCTTGTATTAACAAGTATTGTTATTGGTGCTAGTACAATGGCTGTGATGCTTGGAATTATAATTATACTAAATAAAAAATATGGATCTATAAGTGCATCAAAGATTCTTGGAGAGTAATTGATATGCTTTCAAACTTCTCAAACAAAAAAAGAACAAAAACAATGTTAAATGTTTATATTGTTCATTATTATTCTGGATTAATGGAGGAGGTAATATGAGCCTTCCCAATCTATTAATTCCATTAATGGTGATAATCCCAATTACTTGTGCGTTATTTTTAAATTTACTCCATGAAAGGATTCGGACTGTAAAAGTAATTTCTATAGTAGTTGCATTTGCACTTCCAATAATACCACTTTTTGCAAATTATGGTACACACTATTTTGGAGGATATGCTCCTTTAATACAAAATCCAATATCAGCAGATCTTCCAACATTAATAACAGGAACTGCACTGTATATTTTCCACCCTGCAATTACATATGTTTATGGAAGTGCCCAAAAATTAATGATATTTATATTAGGTATTGTTGGTTTATTTGCAATATTCATATCACTTTATGAGGTGAAAAAACCATCAGGTGTTTATATATATCTTATGTTAATGGGAATAGCATCTATAACAGCTATGCTTTTATCTGATGATATATTCAATTTATATGTATTTTTTGAAATTGCAGCACTTGCACAAGTAGGTATTGTACTTGTTTCTAAAATTAAAAATAACTATGAAACAGCACTTAAATATATGATATTGGGAGGTATAGCTTCACCCATTCTTTTATTAGGAATAGCTCTACTATTGGGTGTTACAGGTAATGTTAACATTACAGACATAGTATATTCAATTAGAAATGGTTTAATAAACCCACAAAGTCCTGTTCTTCTTATGGCCTGTAGTTTAATCATATTTGGATGGCTTTATGGGACTGGTCTTCCGCCTTTCCATGTAATTAAATCTGCAATGTATAGTAAAGCACTTCCAACAGGAGCAGCATTGCTCCAGGCATTTTCAGTCTTTAGTTTAGTTGCTTTTGGAGTAATTATCATAAGAATATTTTCATACATTCCATTTACACATGTTTTCCTTTTGGCCATATCATTAATAGCAATGGTATTGGGTATAACAATGGCCATAACCCAAACAGATTTCAAACGTTTAATAGCATTCCTTGCTGTTGGTGAATTAGGATATATAGGGGCGGGTTTTGGTCTTGGAACTGTATTTGGTATTACTGCAGGGCTTTTCCAGGCTGTTAATGAATCAATTATAACTGCACTTCTATTTATTGGGTTTGGAACAATTATGTACAAAACCAAAGAAACAGATATGCAAAAATTAGGAGGGATGCTGGTTGCAACACCTAAATCTGCGCTTTTCGTGCTCCTTGCAGGTATTGCATTAGCAGGTGTGCCTCCATTCAATGCATTCCAAAGTAAATTAATGCTTGTTCAGGCTTCATTAAATTCAGGTCTGCCAGAAATTGCAATTATTATGGTATTAATGAGTATTGTAACCTTTATGACTTTTATGAGGGCTTTCCATACCATTTATCTCAGACCAAAACCTGTTGATCTAGAAATTAAAAATGAAAAAATACCAAAGATTACACTGGTTGCAATGGTTATATTCCTTGCTATATGTTTATTGTTGGGTCTTTATCCGCATCTTGCAACAAATTTCTTGCAGGGACTAGCAATGAGTATTACTTAGGGAAAGGGAGATTTATATGAACATCTATGATATTATACTGAAAAAAATAAAGGACATTAGGATGGAAACAGGAGATAATAAACCTGTTACAAATATAGCAGCATCTTCCATGTTAACTGCAGAGATAACGCTTATATCTTCCATTTTAATTGCAATTGTTATCCTAAGACTTTTGAACAAAAATTTAATGATTGTATTGGCAGTTTTAGTGTTTGTACTTATATTTATGGCAATGCCAATCATGCCAAAACTTAAAAGGGAACAGAATGATTCACTTACAAGTATGAATTTCTATGTTATTATAGCACTTGGAATTATAGTAACACTATTTTATTGGGGGAATTTGAATGTCTGAGGGATTAAAAAATCTAATATCTGGATTTGCATTAGTTATATTTACAATAACTCTCTTCAAGTCCATAGTTGATTTTAAACCGTTGATCTATCCGGGAATAAGTTATATATACAATTGGGTTGGTCCATACATAGCTCCTAATATGGTTACTAATGTTGTATTTGATTGGAGAGGATATGACACCCTTGGTGAAGTATTAATACTTGTTTCAGTGGTTATTATAACTCTTCTTATCTTTGGAAGGGGTCAAGTTGATCTTGGAGGTGAAGATTAATGAGTACAATACTTAAAATATTTGTATTTCCTGCTGCATTAATATTAATCTGTTACGGTGCTCTTACAATATTAGGAGGCCATATTACTCCTGGAGGAGGTTTTCAGGGAGGAGCAATGATAGCTTCAGGTGTTATATTTTGTCTTATAGTATATGGGTTAGAAGAAAGCCCAATAAAGTTTTCACATAACTTTATGGCAGCTATTGAAAGTATAGGTGCTCTTGGATATGTGTTTCTGGGATTAGCTGGATTGTTTACAACAGGATCTTTTCTTTATAATTTAGGGACTGATATTTATCATATAGTCCCATCTAATGTTGTGAATATATTTAACTATCCTGATCCTCTAAATGCGGGTATAATTCCATATCTAAACTTTGTTGTGGGTTTGGAAGTGTTTGTTGGATTGAGTGCTGTTGTTATTGTAATCCTTAAAAAAGAGGATCTATTGAAGAATATGGAGAGTAAATAAAATGGTTTATATTGGCCCGTTAATCTTAGGATTTATCATAGGATTCATAATTGGAACCAGAATCAAACCTAGTAAAGGTAGTAACTTAAAATTCCCTGCTTCAATATTTGTTATACTAACAATAGTGGTAATATTTATGGCTTATCAATTAGGTCCTTTCCCATGGTACACTGATTCAATTCTTGCTGAAGGTTTAATATCAGCTTTAGCAGGGATTATTATGGGTAAAACAATATTTGGAAGAGGATAATAGAAATAAATATGATATAAATAGAATAATCAATAAAGTCATTAAA
>JAQVTJ010000097.1 GCA_028700095.1 Methanobacterium sp.
CTATAGTTACATTTATATCACTTGAAATGTTTTCTAGATTATTTATAATGCCAGTTATAAGTCCTATTCTTAGAATTGAGAGAATCTTAACTAATGCCATTCCCAGTCTTAAAATGATAATCCCTCATACAACCCTATTGGGACATGAACCTGGAATTGCATTTTGGAATGCAACTGATACAGGTAGTTCTAGTGGTTATATAGCTCTTCCAGTTACCTTAATTTTAATATTTGGACTTCCATATAAAATATTTTTTGGAACTCTAGTAGCTAAGAAGGATATTATAGACTATTTTACACCAGGCATCTATGGTTTTGCATTTGACTTTGGATATATTGTACTTGTACTTCTATTATTATGGTGTGTAGCTGTAATATATTTAGGATTAAAAATATTATTAGAATATAGGGAAAAAAGGGAAAGTGAAAATAAAATATATCTAGGCAGAGAAACGTTACTCATAGGTTCGTTAGCAGGGTTTGTGTCACAAGCAATTCTAGGATTATTTATAATAAACCGTTCAATTAATGGAACAGCTTTAATAACATTTATATTTTTAAGTGGAATGGTTGTTGCCAATATTTTACTGGTAAAAGATAATTAAAAAAAATAATAATTATTCTAATTAATAGGACTTAAATCCAAAAAACTATGGAAAGAATTAGAAATATTAAAATAAAAATATATTATTCATCATTATCTAGATTTTATAATGCCTTCTTTTATATTTTTAAGTTTCAATGAATATTTTATTATTTCTTCTTCGTTATAGAAATCCATATCTTCTAATGGTAATTTTACAGTGTTTAAAAAATCTTTTATTAATTGAAGATCATTATGATTAAGTTTATTGATTATTAAACTTCCACCTAAAGCTTTCATACTAAGAGTTTTTGTTCCTATAAATTTTTGAAGTTCGTTGAGTCTGTTTAAACCTCCATTTTTATCAATACATGTACAAAAGAGAGAAATGGGCTTTTTTTGCAACCATTTTCTGTTATTGTCAATAAATTTTATTAATGAAGCATCAATTTTTTCTTGGTAGACTGATGATCCAATTATAAAAAAATCATATTCTCTATATCCTGGTTTAAATTCATCAACAGCACAATAGATTGAAGGACTTATCATATGTGACATAATTTTAGCTGCTTCTTCTGTGGATCCATACTTACTACTGTAAATTATTAATGTTTTTACCATAATAACCCTATGTGATAATATTTTATATTATCTACCATGTGTCCTCTATTTGTTCTATTGTATTTGTAAAATATTATAGTATTAAAAATATCCTTAAATATAAATTCATTAAAATGGAATCAATAATTATATATATGTAATCTTTTATTTAATCTAATATAAGATATATGTAATACTGTTAGATTTTTAAGTTAGAAAAAAAATATGATGGATATGTGAATGTTTATTTTTTTTAAGGAGTAAATAAAATGTATTTCAAAAGAATGTGGATGATTTATATCATATTGATCACAATTTTTGCAATAATTCCCATAACAGCATATGGAATATCAAATCAAAATTTATCATTAGATGATATAAATGGACAATATAACTTATTAATGATCCAAATAATATAAATTCACAATATAATAGATAAACCTCAAATAATGATTATAGAAGATTCAACCAAATGGATTGATGTTGAAACAAAGCAAACCGCAACAATTTATTATAAAGGTTCGGATATTAATGGAAAAATTACCCCAATACTTAAAGATTCTAATGGATTGGTTATTGGATATTTGCCATCAATAGATTATAATGGATTTGCAGGCAGTTTTACATGGGATGGTACAGTAAATATAGAAAAAATTCATGGTAATAGGAATTTAAGATATAATATTGTAAAATATAAATCTGTAAACCAGGCTAATAATCCCTATACAGTAACACTTATTTTAAATAATAGTAATGGTACTGAAATAGCAATTTCTAATGAACATAAAATTTTTGTTGGCAGACCTCTTATCTTGTTACATGGAGGTCTTTCCACTTCCAAGGAAATGGAAACAACAGAAACATTTAAAGAGCTAAGTAAGAATCATTATGTTATTGCTTGTGAATATTTGCCTCCTGAATTAAGACAAGAAGGAATGGCTCTTTTTGGTGATATTAAAAATTATTCATCTTCTCTTCAACAAGAAGTTAGTGAAATTATCCATGAAACAGGAGCTAAAAAAGTAAATATTGTATCTCATAGTATGGGTGGTTTGGTTGCAAGATGGTATTTAGAGAAATTAGGAGGAACAGATAATATTGGTAAATTGATCATGATAGGCACACCTAATCATGGATTATCCCTTGCTAATCTATTTATTGGTTCTGATAATATGGCAGGCTCACAGATGGCTCCGGATAGTAAATTTTTAAAGAATTAAATAGTCAAATCCCCACATTAAAAATACCATATTATATATTGGCAAGTGAAGATTATTGGACATTGGATGATGATGAATTTTTTCAGATGGTGATAGAATTGTTACATTTAACAGTGCTAAATTACCATATGGTAAGTTAATTAGAATTCATTCAACACATTGTCAGCAGATTAATGATTATAATGTTATCGATACTGTTAAGAGTTGTTTAGATGGATAACTATTATAACTTCTCTAAAACATTTTTTTTTATCTAAATCATTATATCTACCTTTTAAATATATTTTTTTTATAAAAATGAACTTTAAAAGAACAATTTAAGTTAAAAATGTTATAAAAACTAGTTTTATAAGACTAATTTTTATATTTTATAGTATTGTGTTGGAATATATTTAGCCCAAATATATAATATATTTTTTTTATTGTATTTCCAAACTTTTTGTTATGGTATCAAATAACTCTGCCAGGGTTTGGAAGTCTGAGGAAACTGTTACATATTGTATCATATATTGAAATTTATTTTTTTTGAAGTCAATAAATTTTAATTGGACAGTTGTATTGTTTGAACTAAATTTGAAAATGTTTCATTAGCAGTCAAATATGGTAATTGTACTTTTTGTTCCATTCATAGAGAATAATTGTTTTTTTAGATCTTTTAATTCAGATATTGAATTGGTTGTTTTTACTATTTTTCTTATGGTAACACCATTACCTCGGGTACCATTAGTCTGGTTAAAGAATGTGTCTCCAATTGATATTACACTACTGTTTTCAGCTGTGTTATTTGTAATTATAAACCAACTTGAAGGATAATTAAAATATATTCCATTTGCATTATAGATTTTAATTGATGTAGTATTGTTTCCTTGTGGACTGATACAATTATATGTAATTGCAATTATAGTCAAAAGAATAATAACTATGAAAATATATTTTCTCATTAAATACAATCCTCCCTCCAAATTATATACACTTTATAATATTATATAATATTGAGATTATAAATATATTATTCAAGGGTTAAAACATTAAAATAACCCTCCTTACATTGGTTTAAATAATTTACATGGAGTTCTTTGATAAATGTCATCTTACGGATCAACAGAAACAGAAATTTTAAGATCAAAACTTATTGAAACATATAAAGAAAAATCTATTGAAGATTATTTTAAAGGTGAAGAGTTTGAAACAAAACATGGTTCATGCTATAAAATAAAAGATAGTAGAAAACTCAAATTAAACACAATAAGTAAATTTAAAGCTAAAAATAATATTTTAAATGATTTAAAACTAATAAAAGGTATTGGAGATTCAAAAGCTGAAATTTTAAGGTCTAATGGATATGAAACAATTAAAGATCTAACTAAACATCCTCGCTATACAAATGATGCATGTGAAATAGTTGAAATAGTTAATGAGGGTAATTTTTCTAAAATAACAGATTATATTTTAAACAGATATCCCAAATACCATCCATCAACCATATACTCCTCATGTTTTTCACCTAATGAAAATTATCTTTTCCTTGATATAGAAACTCTTGGCCTTAAAAATGTACCACTTATACTAATAGGAGTTGCATTTATTGAATCTAAAAATATTATCATTGACCAATACCTTTTAAGAAATTTAAAAGAAGAAACTGCTGTATTAGATGCATTTTTATCTTATATTGTTGAAGATACCGTATTTGTAAGTTTTAATGGTCAGACATTTGATATTCCATATATTAAAGAGAGAATGAATTATTATGGAATTAAACAAAATATACAAAGACATCATATAGATCTTCTGCACTTGTCAAGAAGAACATGGAAAGATAAACTACCAAATTGTAAATTACAAACATTGGAAAAACATTTATTCAATTTTGAACGTGAAGATGATGTGCCAAGTAGTATGGTTCCATCATTTTATAAAACCTATAATAAAACAGGTAATATAGGACCTTTAATTCCGATCATAGAACATAACAGGGAAGATATTGTAATATTAGTTAGAATATTATCAAGATTACACACAGAACTTGAATAAATAAAATAAAAAAAAAGATATATATTAAATTAATAACTATGGTATTTACCAACTAAATGGACAAGTACCATAAGCTCTACAATCAGTTTTGTCACAAGCCCATCCCATAACAGTAACTGAGCTGTGTGCATTCATTTTACAATCTAATGGCTTGCTTTTATTTGCTTGTAACATGTTTTCCATTCTATTACTCTTTCTAAATAATATATATTATTATATCACTGTTCTAATATAAAATTGTTACGTATAATTTTTTAGATAAAAATACTAATATCCATAGATCTTTTAGTTTTTAGGAAGTTTTTTTTTTACAAATTTGTTCTAGTTATATTAACCTATGTAGTATAAGGAGACACTACTATAAATATAGTTGAATATAGACTTTTTTTTAAATTGGATATTATATATAATATTATAATTTCTTTAAATAAATTTGGTTTTAAAAATTTTTCATGAGTTTTTTTAAGGGTAATGTATTAATTATGTCCTTTTTTTCTGCCCAACCCCTCCTTGCAGTTGCAATACCCAAATGTATATTCTTAAGGTGAATAGGTGAATGTGCATCTGTATTTATTACTAGTTTACAACCATGTTCAACAGCCATCTTAATATTCCCATCATTTAAATCTAATAGATTAAGATGACTGTTAACTTCTAATATTGTATTGGTATCCTTAGAAGTATCAAAAACTTTTTCAAAATCTAATTCATATGCTTTTCTATCTAATATCTTTCTGCCTGTTGGATGGGCTATGATATTAACATATTCATTTTCCATTGCAGTTAACATTCTACGTGTTAATTCTTTGCTATTTTGGTTGAAACCAGAATGTAAACCTTCTAATACAATATCCATATCATCTAATATTTTATTAGGAACATCTAAAAAACCAAAAGAATCAATATTAGCTTCAATACCTTTAAATATTATAAAATCTTCAAATTTATCATTTAATTTATCAATTTCTTTCATCTGTTTTAATATGGTTTTTTCATCCATACCTTTAGCTATACTGAGATTTCCAGAATGATCTGTAATAGCTACATATTCATACCCCATTTTCTGGCTTCCTGTGCCATATCAATAATAGATCCTGATCCGTCGCTCCATTTGGTATGTGTCTGCAGATCTCCTATAATATCATTATAACCTAAAATTTTAGGTAATTCACCTAAAATTGCAGCTTCTACTTCCCCCGTATTTTCCCTTAATTCTGGTTCAATATATTCCATACCCAATGATTTAAATACATCCTCTTCTCTGGTACCTGCAATAAGTTTTTGGTCTTTAAAAACTCCATATTCGCTAAGTTTTAACTTTTTATTAATAGCTATTCTTCTAAGGGCTATATTAGTTTCTTTCGAACCTGTGAAATATAGTAATGCCGAACCAAATGATTCATCATCAAAAACCCTTAAATCAACATTTATATTATCTTCTTTTAGATGTACAGTTGTTTTTAATGGCCCACTTACAACTACATCATCTACCATTCCCATACCAATAAAAT
>JAQVTJ010000098.1 GCA_028700095.1 Methanobacterium sp.
TTAAAAAATATAAGCCCAAAAACTACTTCTAAAACAGTTTTAACCTCAAGGAAAGTTATTAAAGTAGTTATATATAATGGTAAAGGCACACTTAAAAGCTGTGTTGACGGGGTTAAAAAATGTCTTTACATTTCAAACACTAAAAATTTTATGAATGGCTATTATTTTTCTTATTCAACAACTAAAACCATTAGTTATTCCATTCTATCACATTACAATGTACTTGTAATGCCTGGAGGTTATAGTGGTAAGGATTATATAAAAACTGTAAACAGGGGTGCCATCCAAAAATTTGTTAAAAATGGACATGGGTACCTTGGAATTTGTGCAGGTGCTTATGCAGGCTCTAGAAATGTTGATGGGATGTACAGAGGATGGGGTTTTGCACCTAATGTTTATTCTAAACACCCATATTATGAAGGTGAATTAAAGGTTAAAATATTAGATCCTGGTATTAAATTATTTGGATCTAATAATACAGTTACAATGGCATATTATAATGGACCTGCAATGTATGTGAAAGGTGGTAAAGCTGTTACATTTGCTAATGCAGATAATAATATTGGCTACCAAAATTATGGTGCCATTGTAGGTGATTTTTATTACAAAGGAAGAACAATCTTAAGTGGAATCCACCCGGAATTAGACCCGCAACATCCAAGTATATTAGCACGTCTTGTTGCATGGACAGCAAAGATATCTGTTAATAATATCTTAAAGTTACAATGTCATCACCCTATAATGGAGCAGTTGATATTTCACCTAAAAGTGTTATAAAAATTACATTCAACAAACCTATAATATTTGGAAACAAAAAGATCACACTTAAATCCAACACAGAATATATTGTACCACTTACTCTAAATATCAATAATAATGTTCTTATTTTAAATCATAACGCACTTTCTAAAGGAGATAGATATATTATAACAATAGCTTCAGGAAGTGTTAAAGATTTATCAGGAAAAGTATGTTCATTATATACAACCAGTTTTACTATTTCTTCTTTGACAATGGCACAAATGACTGATGGTATCTCCAGAGTTCAGAAATTCTATACTAAAAATCATAGGCTACCTGCTTATGTTATATTTGGAGATAAAAAAATTTTAATAAAAAATTTCCAAGCTATAATAGAAGCATATAGATTGAAGATAAAATATTAAATAATATTTTCCTTCTTCAATTTAAAGGATATTTACTGTCCTAACACCTTTAAAATAGAAATATTCCCCTAATATATTTATTAGAATATTTATACCAAAAAAAATTAAAAATATTATATTTAATAAAATAAGGGATAATGAAATATCCAAATATAGTATGTTTTCTAATTATTATAATGGATATTCACTATTTTTTTTAAAATGGTAATTCTCTGTATGTACCATAATAAGTTGCTGTATCGGTGTTCCAATTGTTAATAACTCCAAACTGGTTTCTGGAACTGGTTCCATCCGCTCTATACCATACACCCTCTACATATATTTGTGCAAGTACATGGCCATACCAGTGTCCGCTGGTAAACCTAGCATAAACCTTTTCATATCTAGCTGGAACACCTGCTGCTCTTTCTAATGCTATCAATAAATGGGATGTATCAACACAATTACCATATCTAGAATTATATGTTCCTAGAGCACCGTATTTGGTGTTATAATAGAAAGAATAGTTTATATTATTTCTTACCCAATTGAATATAGCTATTGCCTTAGCTTTTTGTGTTTTTAAACCTTTAGTTATAGATATTGCCTTAGATTTTAATATTGAATTGTCTGATTGGCAGTTTTTTGTAGGATTTAAATAAGGTTTAATATCAGAAGGAATGGTTGTGTTAGATGAACCTTCATATGTTATTATTCCAGGATAAGATGAAACATATTTAGGTAATCTTTTGTTTTTATCATAGAAGTCTGTTATTTTTGAAAATGTATAAATCAGTGCTTCATAACGAATCTTTCCAAGTGATGTGCTTGCAGTTGCAGGAACTCGTTGATATTTGTTAATAAAATTATTAACATTCGTTACTATGTTAATATATTCATTTTTTTGTATTTTACCAGAATTTATTGATTCTACACCAGTTATATCTGGTTTTGAAATTGATTTAAGGGTTATTGCAGTTTTTGATCCGCTGTTAATTTTTAAAATAGCTTCAGTTAATAAATTTAAAAACTGAGGCATTGTAACTTTAACACCTGAAATTGTGATGTAGTCTGGTAATTTATGGTTAGCTTCTACATAGGCCATTATATTTGATGCTGCACTATTAATATTTGCAATGGTAAATGTAGTTGATTTAGTTGAGAATGTATTCATTGTTTTATAATTAACACTAGCTGTATTTGTTGTGGGGTTTTGTAATATATCTTGATTTATATTTGGTTGGATTGTAGTTATTGTTGCGGATATTACGCCTACATTTAAGGATATTGCAATTATAAACAGCAATGATAAAATAGATATTGGTTTTCTATTAATTATACCGCCTCCGGTCATGAAATCCAAAAAAATTTAATATTTTGGATTTAACTTATTTTATTAACTTTAAAATAACATATAAAATTTGTGTTTTGAAATTCTAAAACAATGTTTAAACTAATTTTTAATTTAAGACAATGATAAACCGTTTCATTTTAACTAGAATGTATTATCAGAACATAATATACAAAAATTAACCTTGTTAATTTTATATTTTTTAATGTAGAGTATAATTAATAATATTAGGATTATTATAATAAATTTACCTCTATTATTTATTTTAAAGTTAGTATAATAGGCAATTTAGTATTATGTGTAGAAAAAAGGAGATAATATTATGTAATTATAATTGTATAAATTTTTTATAAAAAAGAGCTAATATTTTAATTAGATAGATCTGATCACTTAATTGGATTAAATATGGTTTTTTATTTAAAAAAAAGATGTATATTATTAGTCTATTGATGGTATTTTATCCATATCTGTTTGTGTGACTTCATCAAAATCTGCTGGTTGTATTTTGTCCATGTACTTGTTTTGAAGATCGTCAATATTCATTTTTCCTTTTCGCATATCTACTGTTATTTCGTTGAGCATTCCCATTAACTCACCAAATTTTTCATCACATCGATGATCTAACAAATATTTTTGGCCTTCTACAGTTTTATCCAGTACACTTACTGCTTTTAATATTTCATGAATGTTAATTTCTCCACATTTACCTGCGCGTGCCCTTAATATAAGTTCATTATTTAAACCCTTCAATTCATTTTTTAATAAAATTTAAATCACTCCTTTATACTTAAAATTCTATATTCGAGATTAATATGGGTTTATGCCCTAGAATATTTAAATTATTTATTTCAAATATATTATATAAAAAAAATAAAAGATCAGGCTTGATTATTTTTCTTCATGATCTGTTTTAGTTCAGCTATTATGGTTTTATTATCCTGGAATTCAAGAGATTCACCACATTCGGGACAGGAAAAATTGTTTTCAGATGCTTCGTCAAATTTATATCTGTGTCCATTTGATTTACAGGCAAAGAACATATTCTCTTCTTCGAATTCAAGAGTTTTCTCAATTTCTTCAGAAAATTTTTCATATTTCTTACTTATTATTTCAGCAATTTTATCCTGGTCAAATTTCCAACTATATATGTACCAGTTAGTTTCGGGATCTCTACTTCTTTTATAGGATGCTATTCCTGCATCGTATAGTTTATAAAGAACTTTTCTAACGATATTTAACCTTATTTCAGTTTCTTCGGCAATTTCTTCATCAAATGTTTTACCCTTCTGTATACATTCAATTATAGAAACACTACTTTTTTCATCGTTTGTTATGTCCATTAATATTTCCTGAACTATTGGATCGTTTAACATAAATTTCCCCCTTTTATTATATTCAATCTTTTTCAGACAGTTAAAAAATACTGTATATATTCAAAGTTTATTTTATAGAGTTTGAATCTAATTTTTAAGAAACATAAGGATAATAAATGAATGTGTGATATTTATTTCTTTAGTACACTTTTTTTTAAATTAAATTGTTTCATATAGATTATTTAATACAAGTTTAGTTTCGTTATTTATCTATGTAAAACAAACAATATATTATTTATCTTCTTTGAGATTATTGAAAACTAAAAAAAAAGTCTTCCTTTCTATTCTATTTAATATATGTTTTTATTACTTATATAGTTTACTGTTTATTTTTGGTATTAATTCCAATAAACTATCTTTCTGTTATATTTGGTTTTTATTTAATCTATATATTACGGTTTAAAATCGAATAATATAATTATATTATTGTTATTGGTAATTTATATATTTTTTTTAGCAATTAGATATATCAAAACAATATTTCCTTTATTAAAATAAATAAATAATTTATATATAAACTATCCAATATTTAGATATTTATATAGGAAAATATTAAATTAAGTTATAAAAACATTAGATTAAATGGAGTTTTGGATATATTCTAAATAATCATAGAATGAGGAAAAATTGTGAAAAAAAATCTTTTAATTATTTTGATGGTTCTAATTGCAATTCCATTGGTTATACAAAGTTCTAATTTGGCTACAGCTACAGGAATAAGTTCTACCCATAAATGTGTTTTATATGCCCCACCTAAAAATGTGATTATTAAACATGTAACTATTCCATTTAAGGGAGTTAAAGGATGTAATATACTGGTATCAAACACAATTAAAAATAGGGGAACTAGTTAATATAGTAATATTAGGGTTAATTATTATCTTAAAAATGATCGTAGCAAAAAAGTTTATTATATATGCTGCAATTATTTGCAGTATCTGGCTGCTGGCACTTCCCATGCCCAATTAGCTTCTCTGTGTATCTCTACGCAAATAAATGCCGGTAATTACCATATATTAATGACTATAAGTACTGAAAATGGTGTTTCAAAGAAAGTTATTGGAAAATATAAATATAATAATAAGATCCAAATTGTAGGACCTGAATATTTTATACTTGACAATAGACTTGGTGGAAATGTTACACAAACCCCTCAAATAGATAAATGTATACCAAAAACTGATTTTGCCAAAACAATTTTCAACCTTGAAAAAAAAGGATCTGTAATATTAAAATTTGGAGATGGCCATGGTCCTAAACTTCTAATCTTAGCAGGTATACATGGAAATGAAACAGCAGCAAATATTGCAATAATGAAATATTTAGAATATATTAAGGATAAAAAAATCCATGGTACACTTTATATTATACCATTTGCAATTCCAGTAGATACTGCACTTAACACCAGATTTTACAATGGTGTTGATCCAAATAGAATTGCCGATGTTAAAGGATCTCCTGCCTGAAAAATTGCCCACTTCGCCAAAAAAAGGAATAAAATATATTCTAGATGTTCATACGGGTGGTCGGGTAACTTCTGAAGGTTATCTATTTTTAAACCCATCAGCAAAAGGATCAAAAGAAGAAAAATGGGCTTCTTATATTGCTAATATATCTGGTTGTTCAAAAAAAGAATCCCCCCTTCAAAAAGGTATGTTAAGAACAGAAGCTTATAATCTGGGTATTAATACAATTACATTGGAAGTTGAAAGAGATAATATGGACATATTCTTTGCAGCAGAAACAGAATTAAAAATGATTAGAGCAGCATGTAAATACTTTAGATTTCCATAACTTTAGTAAATAAAAATATGTACATAAAAAAAAAAATATCTAATAGTTTTTATCAAATTCCCAATTATCTTCATGTAAAAAAAAAAGTGGAATTTATTATATTCCCTACCCTCTTTTTTTTTATGTTCCATTAAATCCCAAGTATCCTAGGATACAAATTTTTTTTAAAGCCCAACCCGGTATAATCATTCCATCTACTAACTCTAAAAATATATTATAATATTATTCTCCAATTTAATAAAAAAAGCAGTTAATCATTGCATTATTATCATTA
>JAQVTJ010000099.1 GCA_028700095.1 Methanobacterium sp.
TTAGAAGCCCTTAAAACAGTTGTTGATTCATGTATCAAAATATGTGAAGGACAAGCATCTGCTATGGGCTTCCAAGGAAATTTCAATGTTAGTGAAGATGAATATATGAGGATGATCTATAAAAAAACAGCAGCTATTATCGCTGCTGCAACACGATCAGGTGCAATAATTGGAGGAGGATCACAAGCTCAAGTTGAAACTCTAACAGAATATGGTAGGCTTATTGGACTTGCATTCCAGATACAAGATGATTATCTTGATGTTATAAGTGATGAAGAAAATCTTGGAAAGCCAGTTGGAAGTGATATTATTGAAGGAAAAATGACCTTAATGGTTGTACACGCACTTTCAAATGCTACAAAAGAAGATAAAATAGAATTAGTGTCAATATTAAATGCATATGAAGATACAAATGTGGCAAGGGCAATTGAAATATTTGATAAATATGGTTCAATAAAATATGTTCATGATATTGCACATGCAAATGTTGAAAATGCTAAGAAATTATTAGACACATTAGAACCTTCAGAAGCAACAGTTGCCCTTAAAAAGATAGCAGCTTATGTTTTACAGAGAAATAAATAAGAAAATATTTAATCCAAAAAAAAAATATTTCCTTATAAAAATTTTTTTATAATATTAACATTCTTTTTTAAATAAAAAAAAATTTTTTTTCTTAAAATATCCATGTAATTGATTTATCAAAAATATTAATAGATTATTATATAAAAAGAAAATATTTTTACCAGAATTTATATTGGAGCAAATTTCATGAGTAACATTGAAGAAATTATTTACAAACATACACTGATAAATGCAGTTAAACATAAGGGTAAAGCAAATAATGGTGCTGTTATGGGTTCTTTAATGGCAACACATGCTGAACTAAGAAGTGAATCAAAAAAAATAGCACAAATCACATCTAAAATCCTTATAAAGGTAAATTTAATGGATTATGAGCTTCAGAAATCAGAGCTTCAAAAATTAGGCGGAATAAAAGAAAAGAAGCCTGTAAAAGAAAAAGGACTTGTTGATCTTCCAGATGTTAAAGGAAAAGTAGTACTACGTTTTGCTCCAAATCCATCAGGCCCCCTACATATTGGACATGCAAGGGCAGCAGTATTAAACAATGAATATGTTAAACGTTATGGTGGTAAGCTAATTCTTAGGATTGAAGACACAGACCCACGAAGGGTTGACCCTAAAGCTTATCAAATGATAGAGGAAGATCTAAAGTGGTTAGGTGTGAAATGGCAGGAAAAACACATACAAAGTAGTAGAATAGAAACATACTATGAATATGCTGAAAAACTTATAGAAATAGGAAAGGCATATATATGTACTTGTAAAGGCGCTGATTTTAAAGTATTAAAAGATGAATCTAAACCCTGTCCATGTCGTGAATTATCAGTTAAACATAATCGAAAACTATGGGACCGAATGAAAACCATGGATGAAGGAGAAGCCGTACTTCGTGTTAAAACAGATATACAACATAAAAATCCTGCAATAAGGGATTGGGTTGCAATGAGGGTTGTAAATGACAAACATCCTTTAACAGGGGATAAATATAAAATATATCCAATGATGAATTTTTCTGTAGCTGTTGATGATCATTTAATGGGTGTTACACATGTACTAAGAGGAAAGGATCATCTTGCAAATAGTGAAAAACAAAAATATCTATACAACCACTTTGGATGGGATATACCAGTTTTTATCCATTATGGAAGGTTAAAAATGGAAGATGTTGCATTAAGCACATCCAAAGCAAGACAAGGTATTGATGAGGGATTATATAGGGGATGGGATGATCCAAGACTTGGAACTATCAGAGCAATTGCAAGAAGAGGAATAAAACAAAAAGCAATAACAGAGTTAATGATGGAAATAGGGCCTAAAATATCTGATGCAACAGTAAGTTGGAAGAAGGTTTATGGACTTAACCGTACAATACTTGAAGAAATATCAAACAGATAATTCTATGTACCTAATCCTATTAAGATAAACATAGAAAACCTTCCAAAATCAGAAATTAATATAATAAAAAGACCATTACATCCAGATTATCCTGAAAGGGGCAGTCGTGAAATCCCATTTGGACCTGAACTTTATATTACCTCGGAAGATATTAAAAAAACAGGTGAGGGTAAACTTTTAAGACTTATTGATACAGTGAATGTGATTTTAAATAAAGGAAAAATATCTTATCATAGCACTGACCTTGAAGAAGCAAGAAAATCTAAAGCAATGATTATACAATGGGTGCCTGTCCAAAAATCTTTAAAAACCGAAGTTACAATGCCTGATGCAACTGTTATAACAGGATTTGTAGAACCATCTGCAGTAAATGTTAAAGTAGATGATATTTTACAATTTGAAAGATTTGGATTTGCACGTGTAGATAATATAACAGATACCCAACTCCAACTCTACTTTGCACATAAATAGAAAAAAAATAATTTCATTCTATATAACTATCATTTCAGGTTAAATATTTAATGAAATTTAATTTTTAAGATTTTTATGTGGATATAAAATTTTATTGTAAAAAATTTAAAACTACAATATAAAAAAAAAAGATTTAATGAGGTTTTATTAAAATGTCTGTAAAAATCAATGAAAACTACCTGCTTTTAAAAAGCAACTATATATTTATTGAGATTAATCGTAGAGTTGAAGAGTTTCAAAAAGAAAATCCCCAAGCACAGATAATTAAAATGGGAATTGGAGATGTAACACGTCCACTTCCCAAATCTGTTGTAAATGCATTTGAAAATGCTGTACTTGAAATGGGAAATTCTGAAACATTTAAAGGTTATGGACCAGAACAAGGCTATAGATTTTTAGCAGAAGAAATAATAGAAAAAGATTATAAAAAATTGGGAGTAGAAGTATCTACAGATGAAATTTTTATAAGTGATGCAGCTAAATGTGATACAGCCAATATACAAGAAATATTTGGATTAAAAAATATAATAGCAGTTACAGATCCTGTTTATCCAGTATATGTTGATAGTAATGTAATGGCAGGTAGAAGCGGTCCAATGCAGGAGAATGGCCAATATAGTGGAATTGTATATTTACCATGTACAGCTGAGAATAATTTCATACCAGAACTGCCAAAAACACCTGTTGATCTAATTTATCTTTGCCTGCCTAATAATCCCACAGGAACAACACTTACAAGAGATGAACTATCTAAATGGGTTGACTATGCAATAGAACATAATTCAATAATTCTGTTTGATGCAGCCTATGAGGCATATGTAACTGATGAAAATATACCTCGAAGTATTTATGAAATTGAAGGTGCAAAAAAGGTTGCCATAGAATTTAGAAGTTTTTCAAAAGATGCAGGTTTTACAGGTACAAGATGTGCATTTACAGTTGTGCCTAAAGATATAACAGCATTTGATTGTGAAGGAAAGGCATATGATATTAATTCATTATGGAACAGAAGACAAACAACTAAATTCAATGGAGTATCATATCCTGTACAAGTTGCAGCTAAAGCAGTTTATTCAGATAATGGCCAAAAAGAAATCAGAGAATCTATTGAATATTATCTTAAAAATGCAAAAATAATAAGGGAAAGCATGGAAAAAATAGGCTTAAAAGTCTATGGTGGGGTGAATTCCCCATATATTTGGGTAAAAACACCTTTAAATATGGATTCATGGGAATTTTTTGACTTACTCCTTAATAAAGCCTATATAGTTGGAACTCCAGGTGTGGGGTTTGGTCCAAGTGGAGAAGGTTATTTTAGGTTAACAGCTTTTAACACATTGGAAAATACTGTTGAAGCAATGTCTAGAATTTCTAAACTTTCTATTTAATTAAAAAAAATTAATATATACTTTTTTTCTATTTTTTTTAAATTATGCTATGAATTATTTATATTTAAAATAAAATAGCAATGTACTAACTTAAATATTTACACCTAACTTTTTTTTGGTTAATTTTATAGATATTTAGGCTAATTTAGAGAGAACAAATGCTATTAAAAAACCAAATGACATCATTAAACCTGTAAACTCATGAGTATCTCTGAAAGCTTCTGGAATCATAGTGTTTGCTATCATAGTTAAAAGTGCACCTGCTGCAAGAGATAATGTAGCTGCATTAATATCTGGAGGGAATTGGCTGAAAACAGTATATCCTGCAAGGGATGATAATCCAGTTATTATTGCAATTAAAAACCATAATCCAAATATGGTCTTTTTATTCCATCCCATATATTTCATTCCAACAGAACTTGAAAGTCCCTCTGGAATATTAGAGATAAAAACAGCAGCAACAGTTGCAATACCAACACCACCTCCAGATATCATTGTCAACCCAATTGCAATTGATTCAGGAATACCATCAAGCAAAGCCTCCACAGCAATTGCAGGTCCATTTTCATTATAATCTTCTACAATAGATTTATCAGCAGTTTTTCTATGTTTTGCACAAGTGCTTGAAAGATAAAGATTCACAGCTGTAAAGATAATAACACCAGTTACAAAGCCTAAAATTGTTGAATCATATCCGCCCCATATAAAAGCCTGTTCAAGAAGTTCAAAACATGCAGCAGCTATTAAAACACCAGCACCAAATGCCATGATACATCCAATAACCTTTTTTCTAATATTAATATAATAACCTATAAAAGCCCCAATTAAAAGTGCAAGACCTCCAATAAAACCCCATACACCTGCTTGAATTATTGTTGAAAACATGAAAAATTTACCTACAAACTATTTTATAATATTCATATATGCAATTGAAATTATATTATCTAATATCTAATAAACAAGTTTATAAATAAACCAACTATTTAAATATTATTTATAAAATATTTACATAAATAAAAAAAAATCCCGAGCTACCCAAAAAGAATGAACTTAATTAATAAGTGTTTTTATTTTAATATTTTCCATACAGATGGAAAGGTTTTTATTAATTAGTTTACAATATAAAAGAGGTTAGGAATAAGCTTTAAGGAGAGTTCAAATGACATGTAACGTATTAGTTGGAGGAGGATGGGGAGATGAAGGTAAAGGTAAATGCATTACCTATCTCTGTTTCAACGATAAACCAGATATCATAGCAAGAGCAGGTGTTGGGCCAAATGCAGGGCACTCTGTTGAATTTAATGGTGAAAAATATGGGTTAAGAATGATTCCATCAGGATTTGTTCATACTGGTGCTAGACTTCTTATAGGAGCAGGGGTACTGGTGGATCCAGAAGTATTTCATTATGAATTAAACTATCTTAATAAATATAATGTAAAAGAAAGAACATTTGCAGATTTTAGATCTACAATAATAGAACCCAAGCACAAGGAACAGGATAGAGATTCTGCATATCTATCAAAGAAAATAGGAAGTACAGGAAGTGGATGTGGACCTGCAAATTCAGATCGTGTTATGAGAGTTGCAAAACTTGCAGGTGATACACCAGAAATGAAAGGTTACACAACAAATGTTCCAACAGAAATTAATGGAGCTCTTGATGAAGATAAAGATGTTTTCATAGAAGGTTCACAGGGATATGGTTTATCACTCTATTATGGTACATATCCATACGTTACAAGTAAAGATACAACAGCAAGTACATTTGCAGCAGATGTTGGTGTGGGACCAACAAGAGTTGATGAGGTAATTATAGTATTTAAATCATATATCACACGTGTTGGTGAAGGACCGTTTAAAACAGAAATAACCCAACAAAAAGCAGAAGCATTAGATATAGAAGAATATGGTACAGTTACAGGTCGAAGAAGACGTGTTGGTATGTTTGATATGGATCTTGCAAAGGAATCCTGTATGATAAATGGGGCAACACAAATTGCACTTACATGTGTTGATAGAATATTCCCTAACTGTGAACGTGTAAAAGATTATTCAC